>CALICC010000049.1 GCA_938049325.1 uncultured Ilumatobacter sp.
CGGCGCCGGCACCGTCGAGTTCATCTACCAGGACGGCGAGTTCTTCTTCCTCGAGATGAACACCCGCCTACAGGTCGAGCACCCCGTGAGCGAGATGATCACCGACATCGATCTGGTCGAATGGCAGATTCGAGTCGCCGCCGGCGAAGCGCTGCCCATGTCGCAAGACGAGGTCACGGCGTCACGACGAGGGCACTCGATCGAGGTCCGCATCAACGCGGAGGACCCTGCTGAAGGCAAGTTCCTTCCTTCGCCCGGCCCGATCACGAAGCTCGTGGCGCCCGACGGCTTTGGCGTGCGTTTCGACACCGGGTACATGAGCGGTGACGAGATCAGCCAGTTCTACGACAACCTCGTTGGCAAACTCGTCGTGTGGGGACGCACTCGCGAGGTGGCGATCGCTCGCACGATCCGCGCGCTCGACGAACTCGTCGTCGAAGGCGTGGCAACCACCATCCCCGCCGACCGGGCAATTCTCGAGCACCCCGACTTCGCCGCGATGACGTTCTCGACCAAGTGGGTCGAAGAGACGCTCGACCTCACCGGCATCAGCGGTCAGGCCGAGTCGCCTGCTCCGGCCTCCGATGATGAGGATGCACCCGAGCTGGTGCAGCGCAACACCACCGTCGAGGTCAACGGCAAGCGCTTCGACGTGTCGATGTGGGTGCCCGATCAACCAGTCGTGGCGGCCGGTGCCGCTCCGGCAAAGAAGCGCACGAAGCGTGCTGCGTCGTCAGGCGCCGGCGCTGCCGCCTCCGGAAGCATCGAAGCCCCGATGCAGGGCACCATCGTCAAAGTGCTCGTCGAAGTCGGCCAAGAGGTCGAGGCTGGCACCGGTCTCGTCGTGCTCGAGGCGATGAAGATGGAGAATCAGATCAACGCTGAAGGATCCGGCACGGTGAAAGAAATCAAGGTTGCCGCCGGCGACACCGTCGGCGGCGGCGACATCCTCGCCATCATCGAATAACAAGTCGTCAACTGACAGCGGGCGGACGGACACCATTCGATCCGTCGATGATCCGTTAGGCGAGTTGCATACCGCACTCTCGTAGGAGGTCGAGCAAGACGCCGAGGCCGATGCCTTCCACGATCGCCGCGGCGATCTCAGCGGCGCCGGCTGACACGGCGGCCAACCCCTTGACGATCAGCGCCGCGGCAACACTGCCACCAATCGCTGCGGCTCGATCGAGCGCCCACTTCGCGCTGTCATCGAGCGAGTCGTACCACTCCTTGAATTCGAGCCACACGTCCTCGGCGGCGTCACCCAGTTGTTCTCCGACGAACTCGATCAGCTGGACATATTCGCTTTCCCGCTGCTCGGCGCAATCTGTGAATTCCTGCATTCCCATGGTTGTCTCCTCGTCGCTCTTCTCGGTCGTTCTTCTCGGTCGTTCTTCTCGTGTCGTGCTTCTCGTGTCGTGTCGACTCACTGGCGCTGCGCCGGGTCAGTCGGCGTCCTCGGCGGCCGCCGCGATTGCGGCGCGTGTCGTGTTGACGGCGTCTTCGAGGTCAGGGATCTGGTCGACCGCATCCAGGAGCCACCTGTCGACGTCGACGACCTGGTCGAAGATCTCGGCGGTCAGCCCGCACCCCCAGGCAATGGTGTACGCACCCTGATCGATCCGGCAGTCAAGTGGGCGGCCCAATCGACCCAAACGGGCAGCCAGCTGCGCTGACGGCCTCCGTGCCGTTGACACACAACTGTAATATTTGTAATATGTTCGACATGAAGCGAGGGATTCATCCCACCGCTTCATCTGCGGGCACCAATCACTCACATCGAGTGGCAAGGAGTCATCGTGACTACCCACACCAACCATCCAAGACATCGAGGGTTTCAACGCCATCGCCGTGTCGCGGCAGCAGCGACAGTCGCCGCGAGCATGGTTGCGGGATCAACGATCGTCCAAGCAGCACCCGATCCCATCCAGCTCGACGAGTTCCACATTGACCCGGGCTCGGCCAAACACCTCCAGATCGACGACCCATTCATGTGGTGGGCAGAAGATGGCGAACTCATCTTCTTGAACTACGACGATCCGGACAACGGCGACGCGAACGTTGGGTTCTCGGTGCCGAAGATTGGATCGACGATGGTCCGATTCCGACACCGGCGAACTTCGCCGAGATGCAGACCTTGACGGAGACCCGACTCGAGAACGGATTCGGCGCAACCACCGACGATCTCGAGTTCTTCGACCCGAATGGCGAGGAGATGCGGGAATTCATCGAGACGATGGTGACCTACCGGGAGGAAAACCCCGGTTGGGACTGGTGCTATGGCAACGGTTGCTTCACCGCACGTCAGATTCAGATCTTCGCCGACGCGGTCCACTCCATGACCGACGACTACGGCACCGTGCTGGAGGCCGAGGAATTTCAGGAGGAGTTGTGCCCCGAGAACGAAGACGGGGACCGTCAACTCGCGATCAGCTGTGGCCAAGCCACGGCAAACGTCGCTCGATGGCTCGTGCTCGAGGCAGCGGTTGGATTGCTGACGACTGCCGCAATCGAGTCGTCGGGCATGGGCGACAACGCCTATGCAGCGAACGCCGTGACCTTGGCGTTTCTTCTGACGACCATCATGGCCGCCCAGTATTCCGAAGTTGACTGGATCCGCCAGCTGTATATGAACACTGAGGCCCGGGCCGGAACGAGCTTGTACAACGCGTCGGTCTACGCCCTGCAGGCAATGGCGGCTGGTGCGACGTACACCGTCAACGCCATCGGCACGCTGTACAACTCACTCGTCAGTTCCGGGGTTCCTGCGGCGGCTGGGCCGGTCCAAAACACCGCGGCCAACGCGGCTGCTTCGGTGACCGCAGCGAACGCTCACGTGTCATCGGCGATCCCGTGAGGCGCATCAACATCGAGCAGTCACTCGTTTGACCATCGAATCACCCATTCCCCCTCGGCACGGGCCGCGTCTCTCACGAGGCGCGGCCCGTGTCGTGGTCAGAGGCGGTCGACGCCCGCAAGATCGAGGCGCGGGTCGCCGGTGCGGCGACGGCCCTCGAAGTCGGCGTTGATGTCGACCGAGATCGAACGACTTGCACTCGAGGCACGCCGACGACGGAGCTGAGCGAGCTTGCTGACGGGTGAGCCGGACATCGAGATCATGAACAGAACGATACGAACGATGCTGCCGTCAAACACTTTGATCGCGATGTTCTTCGCAACTATTCGACCCATATTGCTTTCGTTTCGTAAGCTATCGAGATGTTTCACCTTGATGACATCAATCGGGAGCTGCTCGACCTCCTTCAAACCGACGGTCGCATGTCGTATCGAGACCTGGGCGAGCGCATCGGACTCACCGCCCCCGCCGTTGCCGAACGAATTCGCAAACTCGAAGACGCCGGTGTGATCAAGGGATACCGAGCAGTGGTCGACTACGAGCAGGTCGGCTTTCCGATCCTCGGCATCATCCGACTCAATGCGCCGATGCGCACCACCGGCATCGACGCGAAGATCGCCGCAATTCCCAACGTGCTCGAAGCCAGCCGCGTGACCGGGTCGGACTCACATGTGCTCCGGGCCCGGCTGCGCACCACACGTGACATCGAGTCGCTGATGAAAGACGTGTGGGAAGAGGGCGACACGATCACGAACCTCGTCACCAGCTCACCGGTCCCCCGCCGACCGATGAACCTCGTCGCGACCAACGCCGGTCGCGACGAGTGACTCGCGCGGTCGTTGCAATCTGAGCCGACTACTCGGCGGCTTCGGCAAGCGCTTCGCTGAGCGCCGGGTGCACGAGAATGCTCTCGACCAGATCGGTCACGGTGAGACCAGCGGTGACGGCAACCGCGATCACCGAAATCAGCTCGGCCGCATGGCGACCAACGATCGACCCACCGAGGATGACGCCTGTTGCCGGGTCGGAGATGATCTTCACGAATCCGCGGGTGTCGTTGTTGATCATCGCCTTCGCCGTTGCCGAGAACGGCACCTTGGTGACCCGGATCTTGCGACCGGATGAGAACGCCTCGGCCTCGGCCAGGCCGACGTCCGCAATCTCCGGTTCGGTGAAGATGGCCGATGCTGCCTTGTCGTAGTCGAGGTGACGGTGACTACGCGTGTGCAGGCCCATCACGTGCTCGGCGACCTTGCGCCCTTGCACCGATGCAACCGATGACAGCGGCAGCTTGCCGCTGATGTCACCTGCTGCGTAGATGTGGTCGACATTGGTCACGCAGTGGTGATTGATGTCGACGTATCCCCACTTGTTCACCTCGACGCCTGCGGATTCGAGACCGATGTCGGCGGTGTTCGGCACGGAGCCGATGGCGAGCACGGCATGCGATGACGTGACCGAGCGACCGTCGTCGCAACTGACCTTCACCAGGTCGCCGGTCGGGTCGGGATTGCCCTCGGCGTCGACGCGCTCGATGCTCTCGGCGCGAGCACCCATCAGCAGCTTCACCCCACGGTTCATGAACTCCTGCTCGAGCACTGCAGCAACTTCGGGGTCTTTGCCCGGGAGGACCTGCTGTCGACTCACGACCAGCGTCACCTCGGAGCCGAACGACGAGAACATATGGACGAACTCCACGCCCGTGACACCTGAGCCGACCACGGTCACGCTCTTCGGGAAGACCGACGGCGGGTAGCAGTGACGCGTGGTGAGGATGCGTTCGCCGTCGGGTCGACACCAGTCGGGGATACGCGGCTGTGAACCGGTCGACACCAACGCCGAGTCGAATTCGATCTGTTCGACGCCGTCGACGGTTTCGACTTCAACCGTGTTGGGGCCGACGAAACGACCGTTGCCGCGCACGAGACGCACGTTCTGGCTTTCGAGCAACTGCGTGGTGTTGTCGGCCATGTTGTTCTTGATCCGACCGATGCGCTCGGTCAACGCTTCGGTGTCGATCGTCGGAGTCTCGTGCTCCAAGCCCATGCCCTGCGATCGGCGCATGAAGCTCATCGCCCCACCCGTGGCAATCATCGACTTCGACGGGATGCAGTCCCACAGATGCGCGGCACCGCCGATGACGTCACGCTCGATGACGGTGACCTCGGCGCCCAATCGAGCTGCGTACGTGGCGGCGACGTTGCCTGCAGGGCCGCCACCGATGATCACAAAGCGTTCTGGCACACCGTCAGGTTAGAGCGCTCACTCGGCGACGAGGCCGGCATCGTCGAAGATGGTGGCCCGTTGGGTGGCGGCGGCCGCCTCGGCAGCAGCGTCGGTGTCGGCGAGCGCACCCGTGACGATGTTGGGGCAGTACCTCGACGGGTACGGGTACAGGTCGCGACGTTCGCCGACGTACTCGAAGTGCATGCCGTCGGGGGTGAGGAAGTTGCCGCCCCAAGAAAAGCCGTGCTTGCGGAAGATCCGCACGGCAGTACAACCGCCGGGCAGGGTGGCGAAGTCGGGCGGCGCGCAGCCTTGGCACGATCCGATCGTGTTGGTGTCGATGGCCATTCCCCACGAGTGTCGCGACAGGAAACCGATCGAGCTGCTTTGCGCCAACCGATTGAAACGCGGCACGTGGCAGCCACCCGCGGTGTTCGCGTGGAAGACGTTGAACACGCCACCAACACCGGCCGCCGCGGCTTCGGCGAGCGCGGCGCGCAATGCCGGCTCGATCACGTTGTGACAGCGCGCCCGGATCGGGATCGACGAGTTGAGCAACACTCGGCTCGACGGAAGGTTGGCCGCCTGCCATGCCGACTCCTGAGTGACCGAACCGTTCGAGTTGACCCGGTAGCCGAACTCTCCCAGCAGTTCCTTCGTCCGAGCCATCCCGAGCGTGAAGTCCGGGTCGAAGGGGTCCCAGCTGCGGCGGATGCGGATGCTGGTCGAAACGAGCCCCTGATCCTCGAGCGCCTGATCGATCGCGTCTCGACTCTCGAAGCCCCAGAGCACGACGCCACTCTTGCGGTCGAGAAAGAGTCGGGAGGCAGCTTCCGGCGTGATCAGCAGCTCGGTCCCGCCGGTGACCTCGTCGTCGACCACTGCGCCGATCGTGAAGTCGACGTCTTCGCCGAACAACGAGCGCAGCGTGATCGTGTCGCCGCCCTGTGCGCCACGGAGGCCCGCTGTGCCGCTACTCATCACGATCGAGTCGGCCGACAGAACCGCCGACACCTCGTTACCCATCAACGCACCGATGACGTCACCGTCGAGCACCGTCGTTCCCATGGGGATCGACATCAAGCTCGGCGCGGCCTGGACGATCGAACCCCCTCGCTCGATGCGCTGCATTGCGATCGACGCGGATTCTCGAATCGCGAAGTCAGAACCCGCCTGCTGCGCGGCGGCGATCGCCTTCAGCTCGGTGTCGGTCTTCAACGAACCACTGTTGTAGACGCTCACGATGTCGATGACCTCGGGGCGAAGACGCACTGCCTGCTCGGTGGCGCGTGCACCGGACTCGTCGAGCTCGACTGCCGATCCGACCAACGGAATCGCCACGGCGAGGCCGGCCAGGGCGGCTGCCCAGCGCCACACACGAGAATGACCTGGAGGTGTAACTCGGCGGATCACCCGAACATCGTACGAAGCAGAAACCGGTTCGTGGCGGCAGCGAGCGACATCCGCGCCGCCAGATTGATCGACAATCCGTGTTTCGCTGGCCAGTGCGGCTGGCTACCGTCACTGAGTCGTGAGCGACGAATCCCCGGCCAACGGACCGAGCAGCGACGATCCGACCGGCGACGACCCGGCCGGCAGCGGCCTCGAGGCCGAGAAGCTGCGTCGCCTGCAGCAGGTCGACGACCTTCGTGCGGCCGGGCAGAACCCGTACCCCTACCGCTTCGACCGAACCCACACGCTCGGCGACATCCGAGCCGAATGGGGCGAACTCGAGCCCGGCACCGAAACCGAACACGCTGTCTCGGTTGCTGGTCGAATCATGCTCAAACGCGACAGCGGCAAGCTGATCTTCGCGACGATCCGCGATCGCACCGACGAGGTGCAGCTCTTCATCTCCAAGGCCGTCGTGGGCGACGACGAGTTCGCTGCGGTCAAAGCGCTTGACCTCGGCGACTGGGTCGGCGTCGATGGCACCGTCATGACCACCCGCAAAGGTGAGCTCTCGGTCAAGCCCGAACGCGTCGAACTGCTCTCGAAAGCCGTTCGACCGCTCCCCGACAAGTGGCATGGCCTGTCCGACGTCGACACTCGATTCCGCCAGCGCTACGCCGACCTCATCGTCAACGCCGACGCTCGACGCAACTTCGAGATCCGCCACGAGACCGTTGCGAGCTTCCGACGCACACTCGCCACACATGGCTTCATCGAAGTCGAGACGCCGGTACTTCACCCCGAGGTGGGCGGCGCGCATGCACGTCCGTTCACGACGCACCACAACGCACTCGACATGCCGCTGTACCTGCGAATCGCGGTCGAGTTGTACCTCAAGCGGCTGATCGTCGGAGGCATGGAGCGGGTGTACGAAATCGCGCGCACGTTCCGCAACGAAGGCGTCTCGACTCGCCACAACCCCGAGTTCACGATGATGGAGCTGTACCAGGCGTTCGGTGACTGGAACGACGTCATGGACATCACCGAGGAACTCATCACGACGGCAGCACGCGACGCACTCGGCACCACCGAGCTCGAGATAGGTGGTCAACAGATCGAGCTCGCCGACCCCTGGCCGCGCAAGCGCATGGTCGACTACGCGTCCGAAGGAACTGGCGTCGACCTTCACCCGTCGATGCCCATTGACGACATCCGCAAGGTCGCAGCCGACCACGACGTGTTCGTCGAGTCGTACTGGGGCCCGGGAAAGATCATCGAAGAACTCTTCGAGAAGACCGCCGAAGCCGACATCGTGCGACCGACCTTCGTCACCGGTCACCCCGTCGAGATCTCTCCGCTCGCCCGCGTCGACCGCAACGACCCACACCTCACCGAGCGCTTCGAACTGTTCGTCGACGGGCGCGAGCTCGCCAACGGCTACTCCGAGCTCAACGACCCCGTCGAGCAGCGCGCTCGCTTCGAAGACGAGCAAGCAGCCAAGGAAGCCGGCAACGACGAAGCCGGCACCGTCGACGAGGACTACCTCCGAGCCCTCGAATACGGCATGCCCCCAACCGGCGGCCTCGGTATCGGCATCGACCGAGTCGCCATGCTGCTCGCCGGCGTCGACTCCATCAAAGAAGTCATCCTCTTCCCCACTCTTCGACCCGAAGTCTTCTGAGCGAAAGCGAACAACAATGACCCGAATGGCATGGGGCGCAGGCCTCGCAACAATCGACTCGAACGGCGCAACTCTCGACACCTGGTATCGCTGGCTCGGCTGGGGCGAGTTCGGTGCCGACACCGGAGGCGACTCCGTCTTCTGGGCCAACATCGAGTCCAACCTCGGGCTGCGTGACACAACCGACGACGTGCGCAACGTCACGATCCGCCCGGTGCGCATCTCGATCGACGTCGACGAGGCGCCCGCATCTCCCGAGGACGCATACCTCCGACTGCACCTGCTCTCACACCGACTCGCCGCACCGCGATCGATCGTGATGGACGGCACGTTCGGCGCCCTCAACAACGTTGCCTGGACCAACCTGGGGCCGGTTGCGATCAACGACCTCGATGACGTCCGCCTCGCGGTCAAGAAGACCGGCGGCGTGCTCAGCGTTCACGGACTCGACAAGTTCCCGCGCATGACCGACTACGTCGTGCCGTCGGGCGTGCGGATCGCAGACGCCGACCGTGTTCGCCTCGGCGCTCACCTCGCCGAGGGAACGACCGTGATGCACGAGGGATTCTGCAACTTCAACGCAGGAACCCTCGGCACCTCGATGGTCGAGGGACGCATCTCGGCCGGCGTCGTTGTCGGCGACGGCTCAGACGTCGGTGGCGGAGCGTCGATCCAAGGGACCCTCTCGGGCGGCGGCACCGAGGTCATCTCGATCGGCGAGCGGTGCCTGCTGGGCGCGAACGCGGGCATCGGCATCAGCCTCGGCGACGACTGCGTTGTCGAAGCGGGCCTCTACGTCACCGCAGCCACACCCGTCACGACTCCCGACGGCGTCAAGAAAGCACGTGAGCTGTCCGGCATGAGTGGCCTGCTGTTCATTCGTGACGGCCAGAGCGGCCAGGTCATTGCTCGCCCCCGCACGAAGTCGTGGGGCGAACTCAACGCCGAGCTCCACTCGGGCCAGTAACGACACTCGGCGAACCAACCGGGGCGCACTAGCGTCGCTGCATGGCCAAGGCCGACGAATTCGGAGCACCTGTCGAGATCGAAGTGGCGTTGCCCGATGGCGCGCATCGCGCGGTCGCGATCACGAATCCCAACAAGGTGATGTTTCCGTCGGTGGGCGCCGACAAGACCGATCGCACGAAGCTCGACCTCGCCCGCTACTACGTCGCGGTCGGCGAGCCGATCATGCGCACGCTGCAGGACCGGGCGGTGCTGTTGGAGCGCTACCCCAACGGCGTACGAGGAAAGTCGTTCTTCCAGAAGCGAATCCCGCAGTCCGCACCCGACTGGCTCACGACCACGACGGTCCAGACCATCAACGGGACACCGTCGCGCGCCCTCGTGATCTCCGACCTCGCGCACGTGCTGTGGGCGGCGAACCAGGGCGTCCTCGGCTTGCACGTCTGGCAGTTCCGTGCGTCGGAGCCGGCCGATGCCGACGAGATGCGGATCGACCTCGACCCCACGCCCGGCGTCACCTTCGAGATGACTCGCGAGGCAGCGAGCCACACGCGCGACCTCCTCGCCGAACTCGGCATGCTCGGATTCGCGAAGACGACGGGCTCGAAGGGGATCCACATCTACGCGCGCGTCGAGCCCGGGTGGGACTCGTTCGCCGTGCGCGGTGCGGTAGTTGCGCTCGGCAGGACGTTGTCCGAACGACACCCGGATCTGATTACCGACAAGTGGTGGAAGGAAGAACGCGGCGAGCGAGTGTTCGTCGACTTCAACCAGAACGCACCGCACAAGAACATGTTCGGCGCCTGGGGCGTTCGACCGCGGGTCGGTGCCCAGGTGTCGACCCCGTTCGGCTGGGACGAGCTCGACACGATCGATCCAGAAACCTGCACGATCGACACCGTTCCCGGGCGCGTCGCCGAACTCGGTGACCCGTGGGAACTGATGGACGAGGCTCCATGCTCGATCGCCCCGCTCGTCGAACGCTTCGCTGCCGACCTCGCCGACGGCATCCCCGACCCGCCGTGGCCACCGCAGTATCCAAAGATGCCGAACGAAGCGCCACGAGTGCAACCGAGTCGAGCCCGCGCACCCGAAACCGACTGACACCCGTCATACCCGTTCGCTCCGTCCGTGCTTGATCTCGAAGTGCGAGTCTTGATGTCGAAGTGCGAGGCTGTTCGGGTGACGATTGAGACATCGCAACTACTCACCGACCTCACCACGCTCATCACGTCCCGACGAACCTCGATGTTCGTCGACAAGACCCGCAGCGTGTCACCCAACATCATCGAGCAGCTGTGCGCGCTGGCGACGTGGGCACCCAACCACAAGAAGACCTGGCCGTGGCGGTTCGCGTCGTTTGCCGAGCAGGCGCGGGCCACCCTCGGCGAGATGATGGTCGCCGACATGGTCGACGCCGAGTTCGGCGACGAGACCAAACGTGCGAAGACGGCAACCAAGTATCTTCGGACCCCAGCGACGCTCGTCGTGGGGTGCGCTCCGCACCCCAACGACACACTCGATCAGGAGAACCGAGACGCGGTGGCTGCCGGAATCCAGAACCTGCTGCTCGGAGCGACCGCATTGGGCCTCGCTTCGTTCTGGTCGACGCCCGCACTGACCCGCCCTCCGAAAGTGCTCGAGCTCTGCGGTTTCGAGCCTGACGACCGCCTCGTCGGCATCATCTATCTCGGTTGGGCTGATGGAACCTGCCCGGTTCCCGAGCGTCCACCCGTCGACGTGCGCCACATCACAGATGCGTGACGCGTTTCATTGACCGACTCCGAGTCGGCACAATGAGCGAGTGAGCAACGCGCGGCCGGTCCCAACGCAAACCATCGTCACCCTCGATCTCGAAGGCGTGTTGATTCCCGAAGTGTGGGTCGCTGTCGCTGAGACCACCGGCATCGACGGCCTCTTGCGCACCACTCGCGACGAGCCCGACTACGACGTCCTCATGAAGTACCGGCTGGGGCTGCTGGCCGAGCACGGCCTCGGACTCGGCGCCATCCAGCAGGTCATCGCCGGACTCGCGCCGATGCACGGCGCACGCGACTTCCTCGATGCACTGCGTGAACGCACTCAGGTGATCATCCTGTCCGACACGTTCGAGCAGTTCGCACACCCCTTCATGCGTCAGCTCGGTTGGCCCACCATCATGTGCCACCAGCTCGTTGTCGACGGCGACACGATCATCGACTACCGGCTCCGCCAAAACGATCAGAAGCGTCACGCGGTCGAAGCGTTCCAGTCGCTGAACTTCAAGATCATCGCCGCGGGAGACTCGTACAACGACACCACGATGCTCGGTGCGGCCGAAGCCGGTTTCCTCTTCCGCTCTCCTGCGAACGTGATCGCTGAATTTCCGCAGTTCGCGTCATACACCGACTACGACGAGTTGCTCGAAGCAATCTCTGCCGAGCTCTGAGCGGCGACCGCTTCCTGCGGGCCTGGCTCTCCGTCGATGCCGAGCAGTCGCCGGGCGACCTGGTCGATCATCGCGGCCAACGCGACGAGCATCAACGCGACGATGCCGTCGAGCCACCAGTGATGCCCGGTCGCCGACACCACGAACACCGTCAGCGGGAGGTGGGCGGCGAACAACCACTTCCAGCGACTCGTGCTCGATGCGATGATGCCGAACCCGATGACGCCGGCCCACGCAACGTGGATCGATGGCATCGCGACGAACTGACCGGACACCCCGGTTCCGACCGGCCCGTACACCGACATGTCGTACACCTCCGACAAGTCCTGGTAGCCGAGGTCGGTCAAGAATCGTGGCGGCGCCACTCGCCAGAATCGGATGAAGAGACACCCCGCCGTTGTCAGCGCGAGCACGTTGCGCCACCGGCCGTACTGATCGCGGTGGCGCCAGAACATCCAGATGAGGAACGCGAAGATGCCCGGGATGTGCATGCCCGCGTAGTACGCCGCTGAGGCCCACCCGAGCCAGTCGTAGCGCAGCACGAACTCCTGCAGGCTGAGCTCGGTCGGCAACCAGATCGCCTCTTGGAAGTCGACGATGCTGCGAGCGCGTTCCATCGCACCTTCCGACTGCGTCAGCGGCAACTTCTTCGCCGTTCGCCACAGCCCGTACAAGCCGGTGAGCACGGCGAGTTCGTGCAGCGTTGGCAGGGCGACCTCGGTGAACCGCGACGGACGCAGCCGCCGAATTACGAGGAACAGCGCGACGCAGATCAACGTGGTGATCCAGGCCTGCTGCCAGTTCGGCCACTTGATCGCCGCAAACGTCATCGACGCCACCAACGCTTCTTGGCCCTCGGCCGGCCGGCACCTCGACCTCCTCCGACGACTTCGCACCCCCACCCGTCGTAGTTGCCACCGTGGCGCTCCGCAATCAGACGGATCGTCCAACTGTCGTCGGTGACATGACGCGGGTCGGCGTTCACCCGCAACGCAACCGAGCCACCCGACGACTCCACGGTGTATCCCATCGCGGCGACAGCGGCCTCGAACGCAGCGAGACTCTCGGTCGACAACCCGGTGACGACGTGGTCGATCGTCCGCTCGCCACCGACGTCGCCCGCCTTGTGCAACTGCGTGCGCACCCGGTAGTCGAGCATCGACTGCTCCTCGATCCCTTCGGGGCGCATCTTCGCGAACAGCGTCCAGTCCGGATCATCAGTCGAAGCGACCGAGATCTTGGCGCCGAGTGGAAGCTTGATTCGCGTGTACCAGTCAGCGTCGTCGTCGCTGGGCAGATAGACAAGCGTCACGAGGGTGGATCGTGTCCGCGCGGTCGCAACGATTCGCCCATCAAGCGAATCGGTGACCCGTTCGAGGTCTCGCTCGGTCGCCTCGAGCACCGCCGGCGAAGCGGACTCGGCTTCGACCGTCACCTCGCAAGCAACTCGCAGTGTCGCGATCGGCGCACTGTCGACCACGTCGCCGTCGACTCCACATATCTGGAAGCCGCCGGGACCATCCCGGTCGAACATCTCCCACACCATCCGTGCAGGCTACGTCCCGGTCTCAGCGACGCCGACCGCGCCTCCACCACGAAACCGCGCCAACGACCGCAGCCAACGGCACGGCGATCGGCCAGAAAACGTCGGCTGCGACGCCAGCGAGCTGCCGCGGCACGGACTCGACGGGCGTGTACCCACCTGCACCTTTCCGTTGATCGCGGAACGCCTGCTCCCGTCGCCTTCGTCGGTCGGCACGCGTCGGTCGTCGATTGTGCAATCGATCTGCATGCTGACGATGACGGTCGGTGTCGAGGCCGTCCCAACTCACGGCGTGTATTGGCCAAAGACCTCGCGCAGACTGTCGCTGATCTCGCCGAGGGTGCACTCGGCGCGCAGCGCGTCCTTCATCGCGTACAGGAGATTGTCGCTCGACTCGGCGGTCGCTTTGACCTTGGCGAGCGCCGCAGCAACCGACTCGGCGTCGCGGGCTGCCTTGTAGGCAATCGTCCGCTCACGCTGGACGACTTCGAGTTGTGGGTCGATCGGGAACGGTTCGATCGGTTCCTCCTCGTCAACGGTGAACTTGTTGACGCCCACGATCGTCCGCTCTTCGTCGTCGACCGACTTCGTGTACGCGTACGCGGCGTCCATGATCTCGTCTTGCTGGTACCCCTGCTCGATCGCCGCGACCGCTCCACCTTTTTCGTCGATCGTCTCGATGTACTCCCACGCAAGGCGCTCGACCTCGTCGGTCATCGACTCCACGAAGTACGAACCGGCGAGCGGGTCGACCGTGTCGGTCACTCCCGACTCGTAGCCGATGATCTGCTGCGTACGCAACGCGATGCGCGCCGCGGTTTCGGTCGGGAGGCTCAACGCTTCGTCGTACCCGTTGGTGTGCAGCGACTGCGTCCCGCCGAGCACCGCCGCCATCGATTGGATTGCTACGCGCACGACGTTGTTGATCGGCTGCTGCGCGGTCAGCGTCGAGCCGCCGGTCTGCGTGTGGAAGCGCAGCATCTTCGACTTCTCCTTCTTGGCACCGAACCGCTCCGTCATGATCGTGTGCCACATACGACGGCTCGCTCGGAACTTGGCGGCCTCTTCGAAGAAGTTGTTGTGCCCGTTCCAGAAGAAGCTGAGACGCGGTGCGAAGTCGTCGACGTCGAGACCGGCATCGACCGCAGCCTGCACGTAGGCAATCGCGTTGGCCAGCGTGAATGCGATCTCCTGGACAGCCGTCGAACCTGCTTCGCGGATGTGGTAGCCGGAGATCGAGATCGTGTTCCACGACGGCACGTGCTTCGAGCAGTACTCGAAGATGTCGGTGATGATCCGCATCGAAGGACGGGGCGGGAAGATGTAGGTGCCCCGAGCGATGTACTCCTTCAGCAG
>CALICC010000050.1 GCA_938049325.1 uncultured Ilumatobacter sp.
CTGGTGAATCCCCGGTCGTGGGCTCACAATTCGCCTGACCGGACGACTGGGTAGCGCGGGTGCCGGAACCAAAAGGACCCAGACTGGGTAGTGCTGGTGCCGGAACCGAAAGGACCCAGGGAGGGGGTTAGCGGCGGACGCGGGTGGCGAACGACATGCCACCGGCGACGAGCAGCAGCACCAAGGCGGCGGCCATGCCGACGCTGGTGACCGCGTGCGGCGTGGTTTCGAGCGTGCCGATGTTGCCGATCGCCAAGCTCACGGGACTGTCACCCAACTCGAGCAACGACGTGACCCACAACCAGACGGCCAACCCCACGCCGCCGGCGGCGAATCCGAGTCCGTAGTTACGCACCGACAAGAACCCGACCACGCCGGTGACGGCCAACAGCCCGACCTGGATCAGGCGTCCGGCGAAGAACTCGCGCGGCAAGGTGCCGGTGCCGAGGTTGACGTCGAGTGCGGCACCGCCGAGCGGAATCAGAGGCCCGGCGGCAGCGATGACCATCGTGAGCGCGCCGAGTGCCGCGATCCACGGGTTGAGGCCGCGCCGTCCGCCGGTGCCCGCCATGCGCAGCGACACGAGGAACACGATCAGCCCCAGTCCGGCAACGGCGATCACGAGGAACCAGCCGAGGTCACGCGTGATCGAGAGGAGGAACGGGTTGACGTCGTTGCCTGCCGAGCGTGTGATTTGTTGCGCGTTGTTGATCGGGACCTCGACGCGGCCGAGCACGAGCGCAGCCCAGCCGACGAGCGACAGGCCGGCACCGCCTGACAAGCCAGCGCCCCATCGCAGACCGAAGCAGCTGAGGAATCCACCGACCAACATCAGCGCGGCACCGATGAACCCGGCGACGGCGAGGTTCGTGCCGAACGCGTCGATCGAACGGAAGCCGACGACGATGCCGTCGACCGGGCGACTGGTCCGAATGTCGATGAGGTCGGCAACGCTCACCATCAGCGATGCGATCACGGCAAGCAGGCCGAAGATGAACGAGGCGCGCAGCCGGAACCCTTGTCGTGGTTCGATGAACTCGGCATACGGGTCGGGGCCGGTTTCCGCGTCGAACACGCCCGACATCTGCGACGTCTCGTGCTCGCCAGAACCGAATCGGTCGGTGTCGACCGCCGCGGCATCGCTGTCGGTTGCGTCCATCATCGCTGTCGACACCATGGCCTCCGAGGCCATCGCGTCGGTGGTGACGTCTCCCTCAGCGGCGGACATGGCTTCGGTCGACATGGCTTCGGTCGACACGTCGTCGGGTGCTGCCTGGCGAGTCGTGTGGATCAGCGACGGATCATCGGGCACCGAGTCGAGGCTACGGACGGGTGCGGAGCTCGGAGGCTCGACCGACTCGATTGCTTGCGTCGGAGGTTGTGGCATCGTCGACGGGTCGGGCTCGGGGCCTGATCCATCCCACCACGAATCGTCGGTGACGGCGGCGCCTGCAACGTCGGGCATCGCGCCACGATGAACGGGGTTGGGGCGCGTTTCGTTCACCGGGTCCGGGTGCGTCTCGGGAACCGGCGGCGGGTCGACCTTTTCGCTTTCGAGCAGCGCTGCCTCGTCGTCGCTTTGGACGGCGGCGATCGGCTCGGTCGGATCGGTGACGCCAGAAAGCGATTCGCCACACGCATGGCAAAACTTCTGTCCGTCGCCCACCGCGACATTGCACACATGGCAATGCATGGCCGCGACTGTACGAGATGCGGACCCCACAATCCGAGCGTTGGAGAGGATCACCGCGATTCGCTCGCTGATCCACCAGACACCGCGGCGTTCTACGGTGGAGTGACGCCAGACCGTCATGCCAGACCGGCACGCCAGACCAGCACGCCAGACCAGCACCGAATGACAGGGAGCCGCACATGTTTGACATCGTGATCAAGAACGGGACGCTGATCGACGGGACGGGTACCCCAGGAGTCGGGGGCGATATCGCGATCGAGGATGGCGTGATCGCCGAAGTCGGCGGTTCGATCACGGCGCCGGCGTCGCGGGTCATCGACGCGGACGGTGCCATCGTCACCCCCGGTTGGGTCGACGTGCACACGCACTACGACGGCCAGGTCAGCTGGGATTCGGAGATGGCCCCGTCGTCGCACAATGGGGTGACCACGGTGGTGATGGGGAACTGCGGTGTCGGATTCGCTCCGGTTGCGCCCGGCGCCGAAGGTGCGCTCATCGAGTTGATGGAAGGTGTCGAAGACATCCCCGGCGCAGCACTGCACGAAGGCATGGACTGGGGCGCATGGGAGTCGTTCCCCGACTATCTCGACTACATGGCCGGCCGCGAGTACGCACTCGACGTCGGCGCGCAGATCGCTCACGGCGCAGTGCGCTTCTACGCGATGGGCGAACGCGGCCGACTCAACGAGGACGCAACCGCCGACGACCTCGAGTCGATGGGCCAACTCGTTGCCGAAGCAATCGAGGCTGGTGCCGTCGGCTTCAGCACTTCGCGCACGGTCGGTCATCGCTCGCTGTGGGGCGAGCCGGTACCCGGCACATTCGCTGCCGACGACGAGCTGCTCGCCATCGCGAAGCACATGGGCCGCGTCGGCAAGGGCGTCTTCGAGATGATCCCCGCCGGAACCGTCGGCAAGCTCGAAGGGCTGGGCGGCGAGAAGACCACGCAGCAACTCGAGCATGACTTGATGCGCCGCTTCTCGCTCGAAAGCGGGAGGCCCGTGACGTTCACGTTGGTGCAGTCGCCCGACTACGACCCCGATCTGTGGCGCGAGATCCTCGCTCTCACCGACGACGCGAACGCGGCCGGCGCACGGCTCCATCCGCAGGTGTCGTCGCGACCCATTGGTTTCCTCACTGGGCTCAGCGCTTATCACGCGTTCATGCGCAAGCCGACCTACATCGAGCGCCTCTCGAAGCTCCCGCTGGCCGAGCGTGCTGCCGCGATGCGTGACCCGGACACGAAGTCCACGTTGCTCGCCGAGACCGACGTCCGTCCGGAAGCGCCCGGATCGATGGAAAACGTGTACGGACTCTTCAAGCGAGCGGCGGCGGTCATGTACCCGCTGTCGAATCCGGTCGACCTCGAACCTGCCGTGACCGACACGCTCGGTGCTCGTGCGCATGCGGCCAACCGCGATCCGCTCGAGTTCCTCTATGACTTCTACCTCGAAGACGACGGCACTCGTTTTGCCTCGCTGAGCACCGTTGACGTGCCCGCGCGCATGGACGTGTTGCGCGAGATGCTCGTGCATCCCGACACCGTCACCGGGCTGAGCGACGCCGGCGCGCACGTGACCTTGATCTGCGACGGCACGATGCCGACCACGCAGCTCACCTACTGGGCACGCGATCGCAAACGCGACGACCGGCTGCCGATCGAGTTCCTCGTCAACAAGCAGTCGGCGCGCAATGCCGAGTTGTACGGCTTCACCGATCGCGGCACGCTCGAGGTCGGCAAGCGCGCCGACGTCAACGTGATCGATCACGAGAATCTGTCGGTGTCGGCGCCCGTGGCACACGCTGACCTGCCGGCCGGCGGAACTCGGTTGATGCAACCGGTCACCGGGTACGTCGCGACGGTGTGCAACGGGGTCGTCACTCGTGACGACGACACCGACACCGGAGCTCGTCCGGGTCGCCTCGTGCGAAGCTGATCCGATGCACGCCAAACTGGGCGGATGAGCGGACGCTTCGCGCCATCGCCAACGGGCGCGCTGCATCTCGGCAACCTCCGCACCGCCGTGATCGCATGGCTCGCGGCGCGCGCCGACGGTCTCGACTTCATCGTGCGGATGGAAGACCTCGACCGTGTGCAGGCTGCGCCCGAACACGAGGCCAGCCAACTCGCCGACCTCGCGTCTCTGGGCATCGACTGGGACGGGGAGGTCGTGCGACAGAGCGAACGCTTCGACCTGTATCGCGACGGACTCGCAACACTGCGCGCTCGCGACCTGGTCTACGAGTGCTTCTGCTCGCGTCGCGAGGTGCGCGCCGAGATCAAAGGGTCGGCGAGTGCGCCGCATCTGCCGCCCGGTTCGTATCCCGGCACGTGCCGCAATCTCACCCACGCGAAACGCTCGGAGTTTCTCGACGCGGGTCGAACACCGGCATTGCGACTTCGCGCCGCAGAGTCGATGGACGACGTCACGTTGATTCGCTTCGACGACATCGTGGCCGGGCCGTCGAGCGGCGGTGTCGACGACGTGGTGTTGCAGCGCAACGACGGTGTCCCCGCCTACAACCTCGCGGTGGTCGTCGACGACGCGTTGCAGGGGGTCAACCAAGTGGTCCGTGGTGATGATCTCCTCCCGTCGACGCCGCGCCAGATCCATCTCCAACATCTCCTCGATCTCCCCACGCCGCGGTATGGGCACGTGCCGCTCGTGTTCGGCGACGACGGTGAGCGGCTGTCGAAGCGACACGGATCCGTCACACTCGCCGAGTTGGCCGAGCAGGACATGAGCCCAGCGCAGGTGACGCAGACGCTGCTCGGGTCGCTGGTTCCGGCGGTCGACGCAATCGCCGAAACCGACGAAGATGACGCGTCGCGCCTGCTCAGAGGCGCTGTTGGCGCGTTCAAGCTCGCCGCGATCCCCATCGGACAGGTCGTCTATTCGGAGCAGCGTGACCACGCTGACGCACAGCGCGCGGTCTGCACACTTCGAAACGTGTTGTGAACACGCGACGAAACGCCACAAGTGCCCCGATTCATTGGGTCTGCGCGGATATCATCGCTCCTCGTGGCAATGGACGAACGGCGACAAGCACTCATTGGATGCGGCGTCGTTTTCGGTATTGCCGCACTCGTGGGGTGCTCGTCAGCCATGACCGGTGGCGGCACGGGCGGCGGCGAAGGCGCCTCGGCCGCACCAGAAGTTGCGATCACCACGACGCTCGCACCGACCACGACCGTGGCTCCGGAAACCACGACCACGGTCGCTGAGACAACCACCACGACGGCGTTGCCGACCACGACTGCGTTGCCCACCACGACGATCCCCGAGACGATTCGCACCGTCGAGCCGATGGAGCAACCAATCCAGGCCATCGGCACATCGAGCGGTGACGAAGCGGCTCGTGCGCAGCTCCGCCTCTTCGAACTCGGTTTCTGGGTCAGCGGTGCTGACGGCGACTACGGCCTCACCACGCGCCAAGCCGTGATGGCATTCCAGAAGTACATGGGCTTTGACGAACCCGACGGCAGCATCGACGAGCAGACGGCGCAGGCGCTGTCGACCGAGACGGTTCGTCCGCATGCCCGTGCCAACTCGGGGACCCTGGTCGAAGTCGACAAGGGCAAGCAGTTGTTGTTCTTCGTGATCGACGGCAAGACCGAGTGGATCCTCAACGCGTCGACCGGCAACGGCGAGGAATACACCGAAGAAGATCAGAACACGCCCGGCGAGATCGTGTCCGGTGTGTCGCTCACGCCGAGCGGCCTGCACGAGGTGAACCGTCAGCGTCCTGAAGGCTGGTGGGAAGGCGACCTCGGCCGCATCTACCGCCCGAAGTACTTCGTCGGCGGTGTTGCCGTGCACGGCTCGAGCAGCATTCCGAATTACCCCGCGTCGCACGGCTGCGTTCGCGTGAGCGTGCCCGCAATGGACTGGATCTGGGAGTCCGGCATCATGCCGCTCGATTCCTCCGTCTGGGTCCACGACGGCGCCTGACCCAACGCCAGCTTCCGCTCCTGGGTCCTTTTGGTTCCGGCACCGCCGCTACCCAGTGCTGGGTCCTTTTGGTTCCGGCACCGCCGCTACCCAGTCAGGCTCGCCGGTGGGCGAGACGAGCGCACATGGCACGATGTGGCGATGCTTCCTGTCATCGGAGAACTGCGCCCCTGGACCGACCCAGCGGTCACCTCGATCGGCCGCTTGGCGATGGCGCCACCGACCGCGGCACACGAGTCGGTCGCCGACGCACGCCGGGCTGACCCACTCGACACCGCGGATGCGCCGTGGCGAACCAGCTTGAACGGCAAGTGGGCGTTCCGCCTATTCGACCACCCCGACAACGTTCCGGCCACGGCGGTCACCAAGGCGCCGACGGGGAGCGCGTGGAAGCAGGTCGCAGTGCCGGGCAACTGGACGCTGCAAGACGTGGTCGACCAGAACGGCGACACCGATCTTCCGCAGTACACGAACGTGCAGATGCCCTTCGACGGTCCACCGCCGAATCTTCCCGACCGGGTCACGACGGGCGTGTATCAGCGCACGATCACGGTGCCGAAGAAGTGGGACGGCCGCCGCGTCGTGCTCCACCTCGGTGGCGCCGAGAGCGTGCACGCGATCTACGTCAACGGTCGCTTCGCGGCGTACGGCACCGACAGTCGATTGGCGAGCGAGTACGACATCACCGATCACGTCACGAGTGGCAAGAACGAGCTCGCCGTCGTCGTCATCAAGTGGAGTGCTCACAGTTACGTCGAGGATCAGGACCAGTGGTGGATGGGAGGGCTGCACCGCGACTGCTACCTCGAAGGCCGCGCCAATGTGCGCGTCACGTCGCTCATTGCCGACGGCGCCTACAACCACTTCTCGGGGGCCGGCCAGCTGAAGGTATCGACGATCGTGGGCGGCGCTGATCGACCGCGCAAAGGTTGGAAGGTCCGGACCACGCTCGAAACCCTCGATCGCAAGCGCGTCGCGAAGCCGGTCACCGAGGTCGTGCCGTACCGCCATCGCGCGCCGATGGTGTTCACCGGCTTCCATGTCGACGCGACGTTCGACGTTCCCGATGTCGAACCGTGGTCGGCGGAGTCGCCCACGCGCTACCGCGTGCTCGTCGAACTGATCGGCCTCGATGGCAAGGTCGCCGAGGTCCACACGCAACTCGTCGGGTTCCGTTCGATCGAAATCCGCGAACGGCAGTTCTTCGTCAACGGTCAGCCGATCTGGTTCTTCGGCGTGAACCGCCATGACCATCATCCTGAGCGGGGCAAGGCCGTGACGGTCGACGACATGCGCGACGACCTGCTCGCGATGCGACGCCACAACATCACCGCAGTGCGCACGTCGCACTACCCCAACGATCCGCGCCTGCTCGACCTGTGCGACGAGATCGGGCTCTACGTGATCGACGAAGCGAACATCGAGTCGCACGCGTACAACACCAGCCTCTGCAACGACCCGACGTATCGATCGACGTGGGTCGACCGCGTGAGCCGCATGATCGAGCGCGACCGCAACCATCCGTCGATCATCATGTGGTCACTCGGCAACGAATCGGGCCACGGTGACAACCACACCGCTGCCGCCGGCTGGATCCGCCGCGTCGACCCGACGCGTCCGCTGCACTACGAGCCGGCGAGCTTCCACGAAGGTTGGCTCGATGGCGGCCGCGAGTCGAGCGACGTCGTGTGCCCGATGTACGCAACCATCGCCGACATCGTCGCGTACGGCAACAACCCGAAGGGCGACCGGCCATTGATCCTTTGCGAGTACACCCATGCGATGGGTAACTCGAACGGTTCGATCGCCGATTATTGGGACGCGATTTTCGCGACGCCCGGACTGCAAGGTGGCTTCATCTGGGAGTGGAAGGACCATGGCATCACCGCGAAGCTCCCCAACGGCAAGAAGGGCTACGCCTACGGCGGCCAGTTCGACGAACCGATCCACGACGGGAACTTCGTCGCCGACGGCATCATGGCCGCCGACCTCACCCCGCACCCGGCAATCGCCGAGGTCGAGTGGTGTTATCGACCCGTTGCCGTGGAGCCGGTCGGCAAGGCGAAGTTGAAGATCACCAACCGCCAGAGTTTCACCGGCCTCGATTGGCTCGACGCCCGCTGGCAACTCACCGTTGCCGGTGAGGTGGTCGACTCCGGGTCGCTCGATGTCGAGGTTGCGCCCCACGATTCGGTGACGGTGGCCGTTCCGTGTGCGATGCCCGCCGAAGCCGATGCTCACGTGTCGGTGTGTTGGACGCAGAAGCAGGCAACACCGTGGGCGGGCGCAGGCCACCTCGTGGCCTGGGACCAGATCGAGCTCCGTGCACCGAAGAAGCAGCGCGTGCTCGATGTGCCGTCGGCGGGGTCGCGCGATCTCACCAAGCTGTCGCCGGCGCTGGCGCTGTTCCGCGCTCCCACCGACAACGACGGCTACAAGCTGATGCCGAACATGACCGCCGAGCATGGCATCGGTGGACACGCCTATTGGCACTGGCTTGAAGCCGGCCTCGAAGGTGCCGACGATGCCACGCTCGCGAAACTCGGCGTCGAACATGCGCACACCGGCACGCCTGGCGACGACGGCTCCATCACACACCGCCATCGTGTGATCGTTCCCGAGACGCTCGCCGACCTCGGTCGAGTGGGCGCCCAGTTCGAACTGCCCGTCGGCTTCGACCGTGTGCGCTGGTTCGGTCGCGGACCCGGCGAGAACTATCCCGACCGGCAACGCGGGTCGATGCTCGGCATCTGGGAGTCCGACGTTGATGCCCAGCCGTATCTCGTGCCACAAGAGTTCGGGTTGCGCACCGACTGTCGCTGGTTCGAGTGCATCAATTCGACGACCGGCGAGACGGTTCGCATCGACGCGGTCGCCCCGGTTGCGCTCCACATGTCAGCGACGCGGTTCACCGATACCGAACTGCATGCTGCAGCACACGAGACCGATCTGCGTCCGCGGAAGCAACTCGTGGTGAAGATCGACGTCGCGCACCGCGGTGTCGGCACGGCGAGCTGCGGGCCCGATGTGCTGCCCCAGTACGAGATCCCCACCGGCAAACACGACTTCGCCTATCGCCTGTCGACTCGCTGACGTTGCGCTTCGGGCAACACCGGTGACCCTCGACGCGTCGACGTGGCACAGTGGCGCTATGGATGTCGCAATCGAACGCGCGGACCGCGAAGACATCGACCTGTTGGTCATTCGCCGGCTCGAGTTCCTCCGCGACGTCCGCGGTCGACTCGAGGCGTGGGAGCCCGAGTTCATCGGGGCGACGAGGCGGTTCACCACTGTCGAGTTCGACGCGGGTCGGTTGCACTCCTGGATCGCCCGCGGCGACAACGGTGGCTGCGTCGGCGTCGTCTCGCTCCTGCTGTGGGCTCGCGCACCGCTGCCCGAGTCGACGGCGACGTGCGATGCGTACGTGATCAACATGCACGTCGACGCCGAGCATCGCGGTCACGGGATCGGTGCACGATTGCTCGACGCATGTCGCGCGAGTCGCGACGAACTCGGCATCGGCCGCTTCCGCCTGCAGACCACACCCGACGGCCGCAAGCTCTACGAATCAGCAGGCTTCGTTGCAAACCCCAAAGTCCTCGAATGGACCGGTGATTGATCGTCGGATCAGCGCGCGACGGCGGACGCTACGAAGCGAGGCCAGATCATCGAAGTGCGCGGGGAGCGAGCTCAGTACTGCGTGAACAATGCACCGCGAACGTCGAGGCTCGACTCGTCGGTCAAGTTGTCGATCCGGTCACCGAGCCACTCGAAGAAGCTTGCTTGCGCGACGACTTGGAAGATGAAGTACGCGGTGAGCAGGACGATCGAGATGATGACGGCGCGTCGTACCCACTTGGTGACCTGGCTGGTGTACTCGGAGATCAACGGTGTCACGCGACGCACGGCGGTGGTCGCTCGGTCGCTGAATTCCTGCGCAGCCCGGTCGATCTCCTGGCGTGCTGCCATGCGGACTTCTTCCACGATCTGCTGTGAGTCCTGTCGGGCCATGGCCGACGGCGGCAGTGGCGGCATCTGGGCGCCCGCTCCCACCAGGTTCATCTCGTGGTCGTGGGCGTCTTCGGCGCGGGTGAGTTCTGCGTTGCTCGGCGGTGCGCGTCTGATGTCGGTCCAGTCGAGCCCGTCCCACCATCGCAGGCGCGAGCGGTGCTGTGGATCCGGGTACCAACCCGCAGCGGGAGCGTCGGACTTCTTCATCGACCGACGCCTCAGCGGTCCCGGTGGTCGTCGCGGTTGGGTTCG
Organism: uncultured Ilumatobacter sp.; assembly: GCA_938049325.1. Classification (GTDB taxonomy): domain Bacteria; phylum Actinomycetota; class Acidimicrobiia; order Acidimicrobiales; family Ilumatobacteraceae; genus Ilumatobacter_A. Next base: position 9,910 of record CALICC010000050.1, read on the forward strand.
GGCAGCTCGACGCGTTCGTCGTCAGCCGGCACGGGCAAACCGTCCTTGGGTCGGACTTCGTCTTCGGCATCGTCGGGTCGGATCGACTCGGTGATCGCGGCGACCGTGCCGAGGAGTCCGGAGAACTCGGCCGGGATCACGAGCTTGGTGGCTCGACCGTCGCCGATTCGCTCGAGTGCCTTCAGGTACTCGACGGTCAGCACGTGTTGGTTCGTCTCGGCTTCCTTGATGCCGGTGAGGCGTGCTTTGGCAGCGGCACCTTCGCCTTCGCCGAGCAGCTGGAGTCGGAGCTTGTTGGCCCCGGCGCGCAGCTCGATCGCTTCGGCGTCACCCTGTGCATCGAGCACGGCTGCCTCCTTACGGCCCTGGGCCGAGAGGACGGCGGCTTGCTGTTCACCGTCAGCACGCGCGATCGCTGCCTCCTGGTAGCCCTTTGCTTCGGTGACGGTCGCACGACGGTCACGTTCGGCACGCATCTGCGCGTGCATGGCCGACACGATGTCCGGCGGCGGGTCGATGCGCTGAATCTCGACACGAACGACGCGCACACCCCACTTGTCGGTCGCGTCGTCGAGCACTTCACGGAGTTGCGTGTTGATCGTGTCGCGTGACGTGAGCGCCTTGTCGAGCTCCATGTCGCCGATCAGGTTGCGCAGGTTCGTCTGCGCCAACTTGGTGATGGCGGTGAAGAAGTCGGCAACGTTGTAGACGAGTCGTTGCGGGTCGGTCGCCTCGTAGTACACGACGGCGTCGACACTGACGACGACGTTGTCGGCCGTGATGACTTCCTGTGGCGGCACGTCGACCACTTGCTCACGCATGTCGATGAGCTGCATCGTCTCGATGAACGGGATGATGAGCCGCAAGCCCGGCTCTTCGGTGGTCTTGTATTTGCCGAGGCGCTCGACGAGGCCGCGTTGATACGGCCGCACGATCTTGACGGCAGCGACGAGCACGGCGATGCCGATCAGGGCGATGATGCCGACGACGATGGCGATGGGATTCATGAGTTCTCCCTGGTTGGCGATTCAGATGGCGGTTCGGTTGCCGGAGCGGATGGTGGAGCGGCGTTCGGTGGTGCGGTGGGCGGCTCGGTGGGCGCAGCCATCGAGATCGCCTCGACCATGACGCGGGTGCCGTTCATCGATGCGATGCGAACTTTCGAGCCGACGGTCAGTCGGTGTGGCCCGTCGGTGAGTGCGCCCCAGTCTTCGCCCACGACCTTGACGCGACCGCGTCGATCGCTGTCGTCCGGGTCGATCTCGGCGGTGACGATGGCGGTCATGCCGACGAGGCGATCGGCGCCGACGCCCGGTGGCATCGCGTTCTCGTCGACGAACTTCTTGACGTTCTTCCAGAAGACGAACCACAAGGCGGCGCCGCCGAACAGGAAGATCACCCACTGGATCTCGACCGACACGTCATAGAAGCCGGCGAGTGCAGCCGCGAACGCCGAGACCGAGAAGGGGAGCAAGACGAACGAGCCGGCGAGCAGAGTGAGTTCGACGAGCGCGAAGACGACCGCGACGCCGATCCAGATCCACGGCCAGACGTCGAGGTCGATCCCCAAGTCCAAGATGCCTGCCATGGTCCCAAGGTACTCGCCCTGTGTGACGAGTTCGTTCTGAACTCGTGACATCGCCAGCTGTCTCGGTTTACGCGACGGACTGGATCATGCGGATCTCGTCTGCGCACGGATCCGAGGGCAGGGCCTGATACTCGCCGGTCACGGCGAAGCCCGCTGACACGTACAGGGCATGGGCGGCGTCGTTGCCGCGCGTGACCCACAGCGACACGTCGGAGAGTGAGGCATCGCGTGCCCAGCCGAGCACGGCGTCGACCAGCCGTCGGGCAACGCCGTGCCCGCGAGCGGACGGCGCAACCCACATCGAGACGAGTTCGGCACCGGTCTGTTCGGCGTCCACGCGGAACGATCCGACAAGGCCGATCACCTCACCGTCCAGCTCGGCCAACCAGGTTGCTGACAGGCCCGACTCGCAGCGATCGCGAACGACGGTCTCCCACGCGTCGGCGGATCGAGCGGCTTCGTCGGCATAGGTCGCCCCGAACGCCTCCGGCGTGTCGAGCAGTGCAGCGAGTCGCACCGTGCGGTACGTCTCCCAGTCGCTGGCCTCCATCACTCGGATCGTCACCATGGCGCGATCATCGCGCACCACTGCGACGTCGCGCCTCAGAGTTTCAGGATCGGCTCGAGGATGTAGAAGAAGGGGTTGTTCTCGTCAGGGTCGGTTCCGGCGACGATCATCGACAGACGCAACGCTCGGCGGTGCAGCAGCGCGATCAGTTCGTCGTCGCGGGCGGGATCGTTCGAGCCGATGACGTCGAGCAGTGCAGCGTCGGCGGTCGACAAATCGTCGAACGACGTGCCGAGCATTGCTTCGATGTCGCCAACCGTCGCTCGCTCGAACCAACCGCGGTAGCGCGAGTAGTTGAGGAGGAACTCGGGGATCGCCTGGAGCAGCTCGCGCTCCCAGGGTGCGAACGCGCTCGACGTCGGGAGGCGACCGATGTCGGTCACAAGTTTGCTCAGCCCCGACAGCTCGAAGGGGTCCGGGTTCGGTTCAGGAAGATGCAGGTCGTGGTCGAGTTCGACCTCGTGCAGCTCGGCGATTGCTTCGAGCGCCCGGCGCGAGATGCTCGCCCGCTCGAGGATGCCTTCGAGCCAGTTGGCGCCGCGGATCTCGGGCATCATGAAGAACGTCGCCCCGATCACCGCGAGCTGCAAGAACGCGACGGTGTAGTAGCAGACGACCGGAAGGTCGACGTCCTCGCCCGTGACCTCGCCGTAGCGGCGATAGAGCGCGGGGATGTCGCCCATGTTCTCGTAGGGGTGGCGACCCCGGAAGCACGCAAGATCCCAGTGGGTGTCGCCGACATTGGCGATCTCGAAGTCGAGCAGGGCCATGACGTCTGCTCCGTGCGACATGAACTGGCCGGCGTCACCCGCGAGGAAGTGGACCTGGTCGCGATGGGTGGGTGCGTTGCGCCGCAGCCACACCTGGAGGAACTCGAGCGTCGAGTCGATGTTGCCCATCATCGATCCCAGTCCGTACATGTGCTCGACCGCGTGGAGCGCGATGTCGCTCGGCGTCTCGGGTGGGTTGGCGAGCCGCGAGATGTGCGCGAACTCGCTCACCGGCACAGCGTGCACCTCGGCGAGGTGATCGATGTAGCTGAGGGTCGCCCGCCATCGTTCGTCGCTCATCGTGGTCGGATTGTCGATCGCGGTGTGCAGCATTCCGGGTGCGCGATCCTCGGTGTCGACCCAGTCCATGACGAACGCAACGGGCGACTCGACCCAGCCGTAGATGTGCGGCACACGAATACCGTTCGCTTCGAGGACTTGCATCACCTGCATCTCGAACCGCAGTGATTCGACCGGGGCGATCGGACGATTCCCCCGAAACAAGACCGATCGCTCCCCGTCAGCGCTGCGGTACGTGACCTTCCATTGCGGCCGCCAGCGTTCGAGTCGTTCGACGTCGACGACCTCGCCATCGAAGTGTTCGGCCACCCACGCGGTGATGCCCGCCCGGCACTGCGCCTCGAAGGCGTCGTGGTCCAGTTCTGAATCGCTCGTTTCGTTGTCGGCCATCACCTGAATCTTTCGTGAAGCATGTGGCGACGATCACTTTGACACGCCACGTGCGGCCGAGGCTGCTCGAAGCTCGCTTCCTGACAACTGGCCATCAACGTTTGTCATGTGCATCGTGAGTTTCATGACCACCATGCGAACTACTTTCGTGCCGTGAGCGAGCGCCGCCGTCGGACGAAGGGACCAAAGCGCACGCGCGATGTCATCGCCGACCAGCCACCGTTCGTGCAACCGCGGCGCACGATGCCGGTCACCTCGGTCGTGTCCGAGGACGAGCTCGAGGCCATCCACGCAGCGTCGCTGCGCGTGCTCGCCGACACGGGCATCGACTTCTTGCACGACGATGCGCGTCGGATGCTCGCTGCGGCCGGCGCCGAAGTCGACGGCAATCGGGTTCGCCTCGACCCCGACATGGTGCTCGAGTTGGTGTCGACCATCCCGGCGGAGTTCACGTTGCACGGGCGAGACCCACGTCGCGACCTGCAGATCGGTGGTGATCGGATCACGTATGCGTCGGTGGCGAGCGCTCCGAACTACGTCGACCTCGACGGCGAACGGCAGCCCGGTGACCGCGCGGGATACCAAGACTTCCTCCGGCTTGGTCATGTACTCAACTCCGTGCACACGTTCGCGGGCTACCCCGTCGAGCCGATCGACCTGCATCCGTCGATCCGCCACCTCGAGGCTGCCTTCGACGCACACACCCTGACCGACAAGTCGTTCCACATCTATTCACTCGGCCAGCAACGCAACCTCGACGGCATCGAGATGGCGCGGATCTCGCGCGGTGTAGATCACGACACGTTCGAACGTCAGCCGAGCATCTCGTCGATCATCAACGCGTCGTCGCCCCTGCGGTACGACCACCCGATGCTCGAAGGCATCATCCAGATGTCATCGCGCAACCAGGTGATCATCATCACCCCGTTCACGCTCGCCGGCGCGATGGCGCCGATCACCTTGGCCGGAGCGCTCGTGCAACAGAACGCCGAAGCGCTGGCCGGCCTGGCCTTTACGCAGGTGGTGCGAGCCGGAGCTCCGGCGATATACGGCGGCTTCACATCGAACGTCGACATGCGTTCGGGCGCGCCTGCGTTCGGAACACCGGAGTACGCGAAAGCTGCGCTGGCGGGCGGACAGCTCGCTCGTCGATACGGCGTGCCGTACCGATCGTCGGCCGTGAGTGCGTCGAACGCCGTCGACGCGCAAGCCGGCTACGAGACGGTGTGGGCGCTGTGGGGCGCGATCATGGGCGGTGCCAACTTCGTGATGCATGGGGCGGGTTGGATGGAAGGCGGCTTGCACGCCAGCTTCGAGAAGATGGTGGTCGATGCTGACCTGTTGCACATGGTGAGCACGTTCCTCCAGCCGCTCGACGTGAGCGATGACGCGCTTGCGATCGGCGCGATCGCCGACGTCGGGCCCGCTGGTCACTTCTTCGGCGAGGCGCATACGCAGGCTCGCTACGAGACCGAGTTCTACGGACCGATGGTCAGCGACTGGCGCAACTGGGAGTCGTGGGACGAGGCGGGTCGACCCGACGCTCGCACTCGAGCCAACACCGTCGCGCGCGACGCACTTGCGAACTACGAGCCGCCACCGATCGACGATGCCATTCGCGCCGAGTTGCGCGACTTCGTCGATCGACGCATCAGCGAAGGTGGCGTGGCCACCGACTACTGAAGAGGGATCGACAGGAGACGAAGATGAAGAACCAGGCACAGGTGGTCGTGATCGGCGGTGGCGTCGTGGGCGCGTCGGTGCTCTACCACCTCACGCTCGCCGGCTGGACCGACGTGATGATGGTCGAGCGCCGCGAGCTCACCCACGGCTCCACCTGGCACTCGGCGGGCGGCATGCACACGCTCAACGGCGACCCCAACGTGGCGGCGCTGCAGCGTTACACCGTCGAGCTGTACGAGCAGATCCAGTCCGAATCGGGCCGTGACTGCGGCATCCACATGACCAGCGGCTTGCAGTTGGCCGACACGCCCGAGCGCATGGACTACCTCCGCATGGCGCACGCACGCGGTCGCTACCTCGGGATGGAGACCGAGCTGATTTCGGCGAAGGAAGCGCACGAGATGGTGCCCTTTCTCGACCCGGCGCACTTCGTGGGTGCCATGTGGGATCGCCACGAGGGTCACGTCGACCCGTCGGGCGTCACGCACGCGTACGCCGAGTCGGCCAAACAGCGCGGCGCCGAGGTCAACAAGTACGTCTGGGTTCACGACATCACCCGTGCGGCCGACGGCACGTGGGACTTGCACGTGCACGACACACGTGGCCACGAGCGCGGTGAGTTCGCCGATCTCGGCGTGATCAACTGCGAGCACTTCGTGAATGCCGGCGGGCTGTGGGCGCGCGAGGTCGGACGCATGACCGGTGTCGAGCTGCCGATCCTCGCGATGGAGCACATGTATCTCATCACCGAAGAGGTCCCCGAGCTTGCCGAGTGGCGCGCGCAGTCGACCATGCCCGGGTTCCACGTCGTCGACCTCGGTGGCGAGATCTACATGCGTGAGGAAGGGAACTCGCTGTTGCTCGGTACCTACGAGCGCGGCGGCGTGCCGTGGGCGCCGCATCAGACCGACTGGAACTTCGGTGCCCAGCTTCTCACCCCTGACCTCGAACGCATCGCCGACAACCTCGAAGTCGGGTTTCAGCACTTCCCGATCTTCCAGGAGATCGGGATCAAGGACACGATCAACGGTCCGTTCACGTTCGCTCCCGACGGCAACCCGCTGATCGGGCCCGTCACCGGACAACCCGGGCACTGGCTCGCATGTGGCGTGATGGCCGGTCTCAGCCAGGGCGGCGGCGTCGGCTTGAGCATGGCGAACTGGATGGTCGACGGTGACCCAGGGTTCGACGTATGGGGTATGGACAACGCCCGGTTCGGAGACTGGGCCACGCCTCGGTACACGAACGCGAAGGTGCGCGAAAACTACGGACGCCGCTTCCGCATCACGTTCCCCAACGAGGAACTGCCCGACGCACGCAACCACATGCAGTCACCGATCCATGACCGCCTTGACGCACTGAACGCGGTGTGGGGTGCGTCGTACGGGCTCGAGGTACCGCTGTGGTTCCAGCGCGAGGGCGAGGAGCCCGTTGAGGAGGTGACGTTCCGCCGGTCGAATGCGTTCGATGTGGTCGCCGATGAGGTGGCCGCAGTGCGCTCTGGCGTCGGGCTGTTCGAGACGACGGGCTACGCGAAGTACGAGATCACCGGTGCAGGCGCTCGAGCGTGGCTCGACGGGTTGCTGGCAAACAACATGCCGCCCGCCGGTCGCTTGGTGCTGACACCGATGTTGAACCG
>CALICC010000051.1 GCA_938049325.1 uncultured Ilumatobacter sp.
CCTCCCATCGATGACCGCAGCGGTGCCGTCGGCGAACGACTCGGCCCAGAGTTCGTCGCCACTCGAAACGTCGAGCCCAACCAACTCGCACTCGCGCCCGCACACCTCGATGACGACCGCATCGTCGAACTCGCCCAACACACGTCCGAAGTTGCCCTCGGGGTCGAGCCCGACACTCCAGTTCTCGTCGCCGTCGGAGATGGCAAGGCTCGACACTTCGACCTCATCGCCATCCAAGAGCACCGCGTACACGCTGTCCGCACCGCCAGCAACGCCGATGGCGTCATCGCCCACCGACTCCGACCAGCGTTCCTCCAGCGACTCGGGCACGGTCGGGAATCGACCAGCGGCTGACTCGTCGTCGCCACCGAACAACTGCGAGAGGCCGAACACGGCTGCACTTGCGCCGAGCAGCAGGCCGACACCGATCGCAAGCTTCTTGGCACCACCACGCGAACCCGACCCGGATGCACTGACGTCGGGCGGGAGCACGCCGAGGTCCGGCACGTCATGACTCGGGTTCACAACGCGTGGATCGGCAGCCGAGTGCACGTCGGCGGGCGCGTGCACGTCGGACGGTACGTGTGCCGCAGCGATGGGGGCCCCCACGTGTGCCGCAGTCGGCTCCGACGGAAGCGGTGGGCGCTGAACTGCGGTCGCCGACTGTGGTGTGGCATCGCTGTGCTCAGCGCCCGATGGGGCCCAATCGAGATCGGACTGTGAGCTCGCTGTCGGCGTTCCGCAAACATCGCAGAACTTGGCTTCGGCGGGAAGGACGCGCTCGCACCGGGAGCAACTGATCGACGCCTCGGCTGCCTCGGCAACGACGTCGGCCGATTCCGCACCGATACCCGCGCCCCACGGGTCGGCTGGGGCGATCGGCGCGACGGGTGACTGGTCGGCGCCGTGCGCGACGGTCGCGTTCGCGTCGGCAGAATCATCACCATCCTCAGAGTTCTGGCCGTCTTCATTCGAGACGAGTTCGACCCGAAGCCGTTGGTCGCCGAATTCGACCTCGGCGCCCAGCGGGAGCGCGATCGCCCGATCGGTCGGCACAGCGGTTTCCCCATCAACATCGTGCAGGAACGTGCCATTGGACGAGCCCAGGTCGGTGATGGTGGGGCCATCGCTTCCGAACGCCAGCGCGAAGTGCGACTTCGACACCAACGGGTCACCATCGACCTCGACCGGTTGTCCATCGGCGGACTGCGGGTCACGACCGACCGTGGCCGGCCCGAAGAGATCGACCGGTTCGCGTCCAGAGATGTTCAACCGGGCGATCACCGGCTGTGACTCGTCTGTTGGATTCATGATGTTCTCACCGATCGTTGTACGTGGCGTGATCAACCACTCCGGTATTTCTACTCGCCCGGCGTGATCCGACAGCGGCTCACCAGAGAGTTCCCTCTGCCGAACCCAGCGTCCGGACACCGTTCGCCGGCAAGATGACGCACAGCGACTCACGTTCCCCCTCCGACGCATAGCGCTCGGCATTCGGGCGAACCGTGAACTGTCGGAATGCCTCGGAATCAAGCCGCGAGACACCGACGAACTCCAAGAAGATCGGGTCGCAGTGCGCGCGGATCAGCCGATCGATCACCGCTTCATCGAACTCCTCGGGTCCGTCGACCAGATCGAAGCGGGCGATCAGTTGAGCGTCGTGCGCCTCGTCGCAGTCGATTGGTTCGAACACGAGGACCCGCTCCTCGACGCTGAACACAGCGCAGTCGCCGCGCTCCAACCCATCGAACTCGACCGAGTCGACCGCTTCGGTCGGAAAGGGATCGGCATTGACCGTTTCAGGCCGTGGCCGCTCGCTGAAGACCAACTCGACGGTCCCGCCCGCCGCGAGACGTTCGCCGCCACCGGGGGTCTGCTCGGTGACCTCATCGAAGTCATTCACGTTCGAAGCAGTGACCACCTCGACCTGCACGTCGAACACCGACAGGCGAGCCTCGGCCACCGATCGGCTCACGCCGAGCACGTTGGCGACGGGAAAGAGGCCGTCCTCAGCGTCCGACACCGGCAAGACCGTGTCGACAGCCGGACCCTCAGCGGCGGTGGTGACCGGACCCGAGGCCGGACCCGAGATCCCAGGATCAACCGTCACGTCAGGGGCAGCGCCCGGGTCGATGCCGGGGTCGACGGCATCCGCGGGCGCCTCGGATACAGGCGGCCGTGTCGCGGGGGCCGCTGTGGTGGCGGCCTCGTCGGCACCTCCCCCGGCAGCCACCAAGTACAAGCCGCCGCCGACGAGCGCGATCGCCGTGGTCGTGACCGCTGCCGCAGTGAAACGCGATGATCCGGTCACGGGGTCAGTTCGAGGACCGCAACCGTGAGATCGTCGTTCACGATGTGACCGCCCGTCCGTTCCGTCAACAAACGATTGGCAATCGCTTCGGGCTCTGCTTCGTCGAACATCTGGAACCGCCGCGGTTCGGCCAACAGCCACTCGGCAACCGCGTCACTCGCAAGCACGAGCAGATTGCCAGCGGCGGTGGGCACCGTGGTCCACGACGGCTCGTCGTGGAGTCGGTCCGGCATCGAACTGAGCAGTGACGGATGGGCACCGAACTGAGTTGCATCCTCGTACGGCAGTGACCGCCTCACGGCCCGTTCACCGGGCGCACCCGTCAGGACGAAGGCCGACGAATCACCAAGACACATCACCGTTGCAACGCGCGCTTCCCCGTCGGTCATGATCGCCGCTCCGACGATCGTCGAATAGGCCCCCTCGCGGGCGCCCTGCTCACTCCACCAGCCGCCAGACTGCTCGCCGTTACCCGCGGCTTCGGAGGTTGCTTTGGCCATCAGGTTGGTGCGTGCCTCGCCGAGCCAGGTCGCGAACGAACCCACCGACAGTGGCTTGGGTGGTGCTTTCACGAACTGCTGGGTGAGCGCGGCGGCCCAGAGGTGAGCTCCGAACGACGAGGATGCTCCGTCGGCAACGGCGACGACGGCGCGGCGTGGGTCGACGGCGACGGCGTCCTCGCACTCGTCGATCGTGTTGCCGTGCTTGGCGATTCGGATCGAGAAGACACGGCTCTTGCCGTGGGCATTCGACTTGATCTCCACGCTGTTTGCCTCGAA
>CALICC010000052.1 GCA_938049325.1 uncultured Ilumatobacter sp.
CGTCCCCACCCGATCGAAACACGCATGACCACTGTCGAAGCAACCAATTCGGAATCGTCGGCCTCGCGCTCGTCGTTTTCTGGATACGGGCGCTTCGTCGACCGCTACATCGTTGCCATCGGTATCGCATCGCTCGCAGCGATCCTGCTCGTTGCGTACATCGAACGAACGGTTGGCACCGCTGACGTCAACTGGACGTTGTTCGGCATCATCGCGGCGCTCCTCGTCATCACCGAAGCGCAAGCGACCACGTGGCTTCGGTTCGGCGGTGGCGGCATCGTGACGCCCAGTTGGACCTTCACGTTCTCGCTGATGCTGCTCGGCTCCTCGACCGGAGCGATCGCCGCGATGGCTGCAGCGTCGATCCTCGCCGACCTGCTGGCCAAGAAAGAGCTCCACAAGGTCTTCTTCAACGTCACGCAGATCTGTCTCTCTCTGGCAATCGGCGCGCTCATCCTCTTCGCGTTCGGGATCCACGGTCCGGTCTTCACCGAGAACGAACTCCCCCTCAAGCACGCCATCGCGATGATCCTCAGCGGCATCGTGGTGTTCGGTACGAACGGTGCGATCATCTGTCGCCTCCTCGCGACCGTCGAGCGCACCAAGTTCTGGACCATGATGCGTGAGAGCTTCGCACTCTCGATGTCAGCCGACGCGGCCATGTTGGCAATGGCACCGATCCTGCTCATCACCGCGTCGCACAGCCTGCTGATGCTGCCCTTGATCGGCACGGCGACGTTCTTCGTCTACCAAACGGCGCGTCACGCGATCGCCCGAGCGCACGAAGCAAACCATGACCCCCTTACCCAGCTCCTGAACCGTCGAGCCTTCTGCGCCGAGATCGACGCCGCCACGGTGCAAGATGCCCAATTGAGCCGTCCAGGCTCGGTCTTCATCCTCGATCTCGATCGCTTCAAGGAAGTCAACGACCGCCTGGGACACCGCACCGGCGACCATGTGCTCCAGGAGTTCGGCAAGCGGTTGGCGGCAAGCCTGCCCGACGACGCCGTGATCGCCCGCCTCGGCGGCGACGAGTTCGCTGTACTGCTCGCCGACAAAGACGAGCGCGAGGCAACCGAGGTGGCGCACGCGTTGCACACCGCCTTGCAGCTCCCGTTGTCGGTCGACGGGTTCCCGATCTCAGCGGGTACGAGTATCGGCGTCGCGCATTTTCCCGACCACGGCCAGACAACGAGCGACCTCATGCACGCCGCTGACGTCGCGATGTATCGGTCGAAGCGCTACCGCTCCGGCGTCGAGGTGTACGAGCCCTTCGGGACCACGCAGCAGAAGGGCCGCGTCAGCCTGCTCGGCGACGTGACCGGCGCACTCACCAACGACGAGTTCTTCGTGGAGTACCAACCGCAGTTGAATCTCGTGACCGGCATGATCGACGGCGTCGAAGCGCTCCTGCGTTGGCAACATCCGGTCCACGGTGTTGTCGGACCGGCCGAGTTCGTGGCGTTGGCCGAACACACCGACCTCATCGGGCCGATCACCGACTTCGTCGTACGGCGGGCGATCACCGACATCGATACCGCCTCCGACGACATCAGCGTGGCGGTGAACGTGTCGGCACGAAATCTGCAGGACCGCCACTTCGCGCGTCGCATCCTCGACCTCCTCGACGAATGCCGGTTCCCAGCGGCACGGTTCGAGATCGAGATCACCGAATCGGCAATCGCCATCGACCCCGAACTCACCGCCGTCGCGCTCGATCAGTTCCGTTGCGCAGGTGTGCGGGTGCTCATCGATGACTTCGGCACCGGCTACTCGTCGTTCTCCACGCTGCGTCGCCTCTCGGTCGACAGCATCAAGATCGACCGCTCCTTCGTCACCAACGCAGCCGAGAACGACAACGACGCGCAGATCGTCACCGCGCTCATCTCCCTGGCTCACGGCCTCCAACTCGGCGTCGTTGCGGAGGGCGTCGAAACCGAGGCGGCTCGGACGCTGCTCACAGCCGCAGGGTGCGACACGATCCAAGGCTTCCTCATCGCTCGCTCGCTGTCGATCGGGGATCTCGAAGTGCTGCTCGCCGAGCAGACCGAACTTCACGAGGCTTCCGAATCGGTGCTCATCGACGTGTGCGGCGAGACCCCCAAACCGCGTCCCTACTGGCGTCCGACACGGGAAGTCACCGCATGATCATCGTCGTCGCCACGCTCATGGGCATGGCAAGTGCCGCGCTCCGTGGTGGAAAGCTGCGGCGTCTCGCTCAGATCGAGCTTCGCTCGCTGTGGCTGATCTGGCTGACGATTCTGGTGCAGACGATCATTTTCGAGCTGCCGCCCACGATCGTCTCCGACCAGATGTACGAGTATGTGCACCTCGCCACCTATGCCTCGGCGTTCGTGTTCCTCTGGCTCAATCGGCACATCCCCGGCGCGACGATCATCGGTGTCGGCGCTGGAGCGAACGCAATCGCGATCGCTGCGAACGACGGAGTGATGCCCGCAAGCCCTGCGGCTTGGCGTCTGGCGGGATTCGACGCGACCGCTCTCGGCGATTTCGAGAACTCGAATCTCACACCCAACGCGAACTTTGCGATTCTGGGCGACATCTTCGCGATCCCGGCATCGTGGCCGCTGACCAACGTGTTCAGCATCGGCGACATCATCATCGTCGTCGGGGGCACCTATTTCGCTCATGTCGCATCCCGCCGCGATGACCTCGACGACGAGTCGTCAACATCACCAGAAGCCGATCACGACCTCGACGCAGAAGCCGGAGCTGACGTCGCCGTCTGACGCTGTTAGAGCAACTCGGCGAGTCGCGCCAGGCGCATCTGGAGACCCGGGTTGTGAGCGACGTCGGTCTTGCCCAGATGAACGAGAACCAGGTCGCGATCGGGGAAGATGACGATGAACTGTCCTTCGTATCCATGGCAGGCGTAACTGCCGGGAAACGCGGGCCAGAGCCAGAAGTGACGGCCGTAGCCGAGGCCCGAGTCATCGGCGTGCCCCGACCACGTGGATGCGTGTTGCGACCAACCTTCGGGAAGGATTCGCTCGCCGTCGCCGAGATCGGTCACACCGTCGTGCAGATACAGCTCCCCGAACCGGGCGAAGTCAGTCGCGGTTGCGTACACATACGACGACCCGACGAAGTCGCCCGCTTCGTCGAACTTTGCAGTCGCATGTGCCATCCCGGCGGGCGCGAAGATGCGAGTGTTCAAGAACGCTTCGACGCGCTCCTGACGGTCCGTGGGGTCGGTCACGTCGCCCCCGCACACCACGTCGCCCACAATCCGCGACAAGATGTTGGTGGTGCCTGACGAGTAGTTGAAGTGCTCCCCTGGACGATGCTCCATCGGCTGCATCGCGGCATAGTGCGCGAAGCTCGGATCGGTTCCTCCGAACAGCATTTCGATGCAGTGCGACGTCTCACCGTCTACGTAGTCTTCGACGAACCGGAGCCCCGAACGCATTTCGAGGAGCTGCAGCACGGTGATCTGCGACTTCTCGGTACCCGCCCACTCCGGGACCGGTGCGGGCTGATCGAGATCGAGGAGCCCATCGAACACGAGCACCCCGACCGCCGCGTGCGTGATCGACTTCGCCATGCTCCACGACAACAGCGTCGATTCAGCGGTGACCGTTTCCGCGGCCTGGAAGTCGTTCGCCGGCTGCTGGCCGTAGCGCTCAGCAATCGTCTCGCCGCCGCGACGAGCCATGAAGGCAAGCGACACGCCCTGTTCGACTGGTCGCTCGAAGAGCTCGCTGATCACGCGGTCCGCGGGGTGCACCATGTCGCCGACTGTAGCCACGGAGCTCGCGCTCCGAGAGATGCGTCAGACGAGCCGATCAGCAAGGCCAACGAGGCCGGGGACGTCGTGAATGTCGACGTCGAGCAACGGCAACTCGATCACCGGGGCGGCACCCGCGAGCTTCTCGAGCGACGCGATTTCGAGCCGTTCGGCCACGGCAAGACTCTGCAGTTCGCGATGCCACGCCAGTTGTTCGGCGAGCGGACCGTCGCCGAGGTCGGCGAGCAATTGCTCGTCGGCCTCGGAGAGCTCGGTCGGCTCCGGATGAATGAGGTTGACGACCAAGCCTCCCAACGGAAACGACTTGTCGTTGATCGCGTCGAGCAGGTGCTCTGCTTCACTCACCGCTTCGGCACGCGGGCTCGACACGACCACGAACGACGTGTCGTCGCCGCGCAGCAATGCAGACACCTCTCGAGCCCGATCGCGAAGCCCGCCCTCGATCGTCGCGAGCGAGCGGAAGAACTGCACGGTGTCTTCGACGATCTGTGGCCCGGCGAGGCGCTTGACCGCCCAGAGGAACATCGATGACGCGGCATCGGTGATCTTGGCGAACGTGCGCTGGCCGACGGTGAGCGTGCGATACACCGGGTGGCTGAGGAAACCCACCAAGCGGTCTGGCGCCTCGAGAAGATCGATCGCATGGCGCGACGGCGGGGTGTCGACGATGACGAGGTCCCACTCCCCGCTGGCGTGGAGCTGATGCAACCGCTCGACCGCCATGTACTCCTGAGCGCCCGACAACGAACCGGAAATCGCCTTGTAGACCGGGTTGTTGAGCACGGCATCGGCCTGCTTGCGCGACCCTGCCTGCTCGCGGACGAGTCGATCAAAGGTTTGCTCCGCATCGAGCATCAGTGCCCAGAGCTCACCGTCGGTCGCCCGCTTGGTGACGCCCTTGACCTGATGGGGTTGGTCGGAGGCCGCGCCTTCATCGAGACCGAGTGCGTCGGCGAGTCTGCGAGCCGGGTCGACGGTGACCACGACGGTGCGCCGACCGGCACGCGCTGCGGCCACGCCCAGCGCGGCAGCTGTCGTGGTCTTGCCGACACCACCCGGTCCACAGGTCAAAATCAGCTCCGACGACTTCACGACGTGCGTGAGCGACGCGAGCTGGTCCTCCTCGGGCGTGCGTTTCTCTGAACGGCTCATGTCATGTCCTCATCGAATTCCGCGCCGATGAGCGCGTCAGCGAGCGTGACCAGGTCATCGGAGTCCAGTCGAGGTGTCGCGAGGCGCGGCAGCGTGATCACCGGTTCGGAGCGCTGCGACTCGAGCCGGGCGATCTGCTCGCGCTGCTGAGCAAGTCGGCTTCGACCGAAGCTGGCCGCCGATTCGAGTGCGGCCTTCGCCGAGTCGGTGAGCTTGAGCTTGTGCGACCGCGCCGCCATCGCCGGCGATTTCGCCAGCCCGGGTCGGTCGGGCCAGCAGCCGTTCACCACGAGCGGGAGCAGATCGATCGACAGGTCGTCGCCGAGGTCGTTCGCGAGCTCGATCATCTCAGTGATCGGCGTTTCCTCGGGCAGCCCGACGAGCATCGCACGACATCGCGTCGGGTCGGCGAGCATTTCGCTCACCTCCGTCGCCTGGTCGAGGATCGGCCCGGACTTCACCACGTCGGACAAGCCGATCGCAGAGCGGAGGAAGGGCGCAGCGTGTCCCGCCGGCGGTGCGTCGACGACGATGAGGTCGGCTTCGGCCTCTTTCTCCATCTCCTTCACCTTGCCCAGAACCAGGAGGTGTTCGAGTCCCGGTGTGGCCGCTGCGATCATCGGAAGCGACGCTGACGAAGCGGCTCGACGCAACAGCCCACCCACCCCCTTGAGCTCCAGGTAGTCGCCGAATGCTTGCTCAGCCGGAATGCTGCGGGCACGGATCTTGCCGCCGCCCTTCATGCGCTGCACCGTCTGTTCTCGATCGCTGATCTCGCGGCCGCCGAGCAGTGTTCCCATCCCGGGGCGACCGTCGACCGCCACGAAGATGACATCGGCACCCTCGCGAGCAGCAGCAACAGCAGCGGCAGCGGCGACCGTCGATGATCCGACGCCACCCTTTCCGGCCACCACCATCACGGTGGCAGCGGTCAGCCACGAGGCGTCAGGTTGTTCGGTCACAGCGCCCACAGTACCGACGTCTCGTGCGAGCTGTCTCGGCGCGCTTGAGCGGATTGAACTCGATGCATCACCCTTCATCGTCACCGTCTGGCTCGATCTACAACGGTTTCGACGCCACACTCTCGTACATGGACGTTCATTCGACCGGGCCGCTGGCCGGCATCAAGGTGCTCGAACTCGGCAACTTCATCGCCGGACCGTTCGCAGGCCAACTGATGGGCGACTACGGCGCCGACATCATCAAGATCGAGTCGCCGAACGGCGGCGACCCGATGCGCACATGGGGCCTGACCGTCGACGGCAACGGGCTGTGGTGGCCGACGATCGCCCGCAACAAGCGGTCGGTCGTCGCTGATCTGAAGCAACCCGACGACCTCGAGATGGTGCGACGACTTGCCAACGAGTGCGACGTTCTGCTCGAGAACTTCCGCCCCGGCACCCTGGCCCAGTACGGCCTCGACTACGACAATCTGTCGGCATCGAACCCTGGGGTGGTCATCACCCACGTGTCCGGATTCGGTCAGAGCGGACCCCGCGCCGCTGAACCCGGCTTCGGTTCGATCGGCGAGGCCTTCGGTGGCATTCGACACACGACGGGCGATCCCGATCGCCCACCCGCACGCACGGGTGTGAGCCTTGGCGACTCGCTCGCCGCCCTGTTCGCTGTCATCGGAACACTTGCGGCATTGCACGAGCGATCACAGAGCGGGCGGGGCCAAGAGGTCGACGTCGCCATCTACGAAGCGGTCGCTGCACTCATGGAGTCGTCGATGGCCGACTTCGCCGTCGGCGGCCAGATACGCCAACGATCTGGCGGCCGTCTTCCCGGGGTTGCACCCGCCAATGCCTACCTGTCGGCCGATGGCGCGTCGGTCGTGATCGGAGCGAACGCCGACACCATCTTTCCGCGACTGTGCGCCGCGATCGAACAACCCGAACTCGCGAGCGACGAGCGATTTCTCTCGCACGAGTCGCGGGGCCGCCACGAACTCGAGCTCGATGCAATCGTTGCCCAGTGGACTGCAACGAAGTCAGCTGACGACGTGCTGCAGACGATGATCGAGCACGAGGTCCCGGCGGGTCCCGTGTACACAGCCTCCGACGTGCTCGACGACCCGCACTACCTCGCGCGCGGCATGATCCAGAATCTGCTGTCGCACGAAGGGGTCTCGATGCCGACGCTCGGTGTCGTGCCGAAGTTCTCCCGCACGCCTGGCTCGATCCGCTCCGCCGGCCCGGCGCTGGGCGAACACACCGACGCGCTCCGCGACGCTCACTGAGCGTCGAGACCCTCAATCAGACAACAACGCGAGCGCTGCCGCCGATCGCGCTGCGAACGGGTGGACGCCGATCGAGCGATGCACCTGCTCAGCGTGTGCGAGATGCTCGGTGGCACCCTGAGCGTCGCCCACCAGGTGGTGTGCGATCCCGTACGCGTGGCGCAACGACCCCCAGTAGAAGCCGATGGTGCCGTATGCGTTGACCACGGTGTGCAGGTCACGAATCGGCTCGATCTCGGCGATCAGCGCGTGCCCGAGCCGCTCGTGATCGCCACCGATTCGAAGTGCCGCCTCCGCTGCCAGCGCCAGCAGTCCGGTCTTGAACACGTCGTCGCGGGGCCCAGCGACGATGGCTGCTTCGATCTGACCAAGAACGGCGACCGCTTGATCGGGGTTCGACTCTGCGAGAGCGATCGCTCGGGGGGCCATGAGCGCGGGCTGAATCGATTGCCCCTCGCCGACATAGTCGGAGAACTTCACGACGTCGCTGTAGCGCTCTTGGAGCAACCGGATCATCACGAGCTGCGCGCCGAACGCTTCGAGGGCGTCTGGGTGTGTTCCGCCCTCTCGGTTCCGTAGCGCCGCCGTCGCGATCGCATCAGCCTCGTCCAACCGGCCTTCCGCCGCCGCGAACACAGCGTCGCATCCATCAACGCACCAGGTCAGGCGTGGTGTCTGCAACACCTCCACGTCATTGCGCGTCCCAGCGAGCACGTGGCGAGCGCCTGGAAGGTCACCGTGCTCGAGTCGCGAACACGCGGTCATCAGCGCCGCAACCACCTTGAAGTCCTTGGCGCCGGCTCGTGACGCGTCGGCCATTGCCTCGGTGGCGATCGCCAGGCGCTCTGCAGCAGTCGAGGGAGCCAACATGGCCGCCCACGCTCCTGTGCGAGCGATTGCAAGCGACCGCGGCTGGCTGAGCTTCACTGCCTCCGCCACCGCTTCGTTGGCCAACTCGGTCCGCTCACCGAGCTCGATGTCGAAGTACAACATCGCCGCACGATCGGTCATCAGCTGTACGCGGTCCTCACCGACGAGACCCACGGAGCGCTCGTACGCCGCCTCGACCAATTCACCGATTTCAGGAGTCGCCAAGACAACGCTCGACCGGCCCTCGGTGGCGCACCGGGCAATCCGAACCAAGAGCTCGGGATCTTCCATCACCAGCGCCAAGCGGCCCGCTTCCAACAACACGTCGGTGCCGCGGCTGCTGTCGCCTGAGCGAATCGCGTTGTGTCCGTACTCGCACAAGAGCGGGACCAACGTGGACCGGGCGCCATCGCCACTGACGAGGCGAGCTGCTTCAACCGCCTTCGCGAACAGCCGCGTTGCGTCGAGGTACGCAAATCGGCATTCCGCTTCGACACCCGCAGCACCGAGCGCCTCGGCAGCGCGCTGCGCATCACCGATCGGAAGTGACTCGTAGGCATGGTGGGCGATCTGGGTGACGACGTCTGGGAGCGGCGAGCGCCCTTCGAGCAGCACACTTGCGGCTCGGTCGTGCACAGTGCGTCGTTCCAAGTCGGAGCACATCGCGGCCAACGCATCACGGACGACGCCGTGCACGAACCGCAATTGTCCGCCGTGATCGGTCACGACCCCGAGCCTGCGACCAACGTCGATCGCTGTGACAACGGTGGCCGGGTCGGCCTCGATACCGAGCAACAACGGGAGATGAACCTCAGCGGCGAGCACCGCAGCACAGCGCAGTACGCGCCGGGTGTCGTCGTCGACCGATGCCAAACGCTCGTGGATCAAGGCCTCGACGCCCGGGAGGTACGCAGCCGAAGCAACGTCGTCGCCATGCGCGACGAGCTCGCGAACGAACAACACGTTGCCCCCGGTGCGGACCAAGAGATCAGCGGCATCGATCGACGACGACGGGTCGATCGACTGAGCGAGCTCCGCGATCGCGGTCTCGTCGAGCGGCGACAGCACGACCTCGGTCGCCATGGGTTGGCGAGCCAGTTCGGTTGCTGCTCGGCCGGCTTCGGAGTCGATGTCGTCGGGCGTATTCCGCCGGACGAGTACCACGGCGAAATCGCCGGGACCAGCAACCGACAGCTGCTTCACGAAGCGGATCGTGGCCGCATCGGCCCAGTGGAAGTCGTCGATCACGAGGACTGCCGGCCCGCCTTCACTCATTCGGCGGGCGATCTCGATGTTGCGTTCGAACTCGCCGGCGCCGATGCCCACGAAGTCGGCCGTCACCAAACCTGCCGCCGTCGCAACCGGCCACAACGGAGGCTGCGCGTCATCACTGATCGCACTTCCTCGCAGGCATCGACGCGACGTCGCCGCACAGAACCGCTCGATCAAGTGCGACTTGCCTGCGCCCGCTTCACCGGAGATCACGACGATCCCACCACCGTCGACAGCACGCACAATGCGCTCGAGCTCACCGCGGCGCAACATGTTGGTGTCGTCTGCAGGCATCGACGCGGGCAAGTCGATCAACGAGTGATTGAGGATCGCCACTTCGAGGGCACGGATCTCCGGACCGGGATCGACCCCCAGCTCGTCGCGCAACGCCACGCGCATGCGTTGGCCCGCCGCGAGCGCGTCGGCCTGGCGCCCGGCGCCGTACAGCGCCCGCATCAGCTGAACACAGGTGGACTCACGGTACGGCTGCTCGACCAACCGCGCTTCGAGCACCCCCACCAGCTCCGCTCCGCCGCCCAGCTGCAACTGCGCGTCGGCGAGGCCGTCTTCGGCGAGCTCGGCCAGCCGGTCGAGACGAATTCGCTCGGCCTCGGCCGGCACGAACTCGACGAGTTCGGGATACGGCGTTCCCCAGCTCGCGAGCGCCGTCTCGAGAGCGCCAACAGCTCCCGCTGCATCACCTGACGTGAGCAGGTCCAGACCGATCTCCACCTGCGCCTCAAAGGCGCAGATGTCCACCGCCGCGGAATCGACGACAAGGCGATAGTCCGCTGCACCGGTCTCGATCTGCAACTCGGCGTCGTTGGCGCGGAGCCACTTGCGCAGATTCGACATGTGCACGTGCAGCTTGTGCGCCACGTCGTCGTAGTCAGCGTCCGGCCACAGCGCTGCCGCAAACGATTCGAACGAGACCGGCGCGATACCGTTCAGCGCGAGCACTGCGAGCAGTTTGGATTGCGTCGGCGACGAGGGCGCGACCTGCTCGCCTTCAGCGTTGCGGATCCAGGCCCCGCCCAGGGCTCCTACGAGGACTGACATCGGCGGTCACAGTAAAGGATGTGACGAGCCGCCACTTTTCTTATCGTCTGGCCACCCGCTCGATCAGCGGGTGTTCGCCTCGGCAACGTTGCCTTCCGCGGTTGTGGCCTCGACGATCGGCACGCCTGGGGTGCATCCGCCGATCGAGAAATCGGGTCCGACGTTCGGATAGTCGAACCGAGGACGCAAGAACCGGCGATTGCTCGTGATCAGCGGCGAGGTGTAGGCGTCGTTGAAGAGCATGTTCGGATCACCGTTCTGGCTATCCCAATCGGTGCACCACACGCCGTCGGCGATGTCGAGGCCGACGTAGAACGAACTGGCCGGATCCGTCGTCGAGTAGAGCGCCGCGACGTCGGCGTCGGACGCGTTGAGCAGGCGGGTGACGGACTCGGTAAATCCTCCGACCCCGCCGAGACGATTCACCGTGATCGTGCGGCGCGCCCCCAACGCATCGAGCGGAATGACCCGCAGCGGGTCGGCCCAGCCGCCAACCGACACGAATCCAGAGCTCAGCGGGACCGCCGGGCTGAACCCGGGCTCGGCAGGCGACGAGGCCAGCACTTCGCGCCATGTCGCCGGACCGAGCGGCACGAACTGGTCAGCAACCAAGTCGTCGTATCGACGGTCGAGGCGACGGTCGATGCGATTGAGCTCACGTTGCTGACCCCAGTACCCCACGCCGATGTCGGCGAAGTCAGGCTCGTACGGAATCGGGTCAGCGGCGATCCAGGCAGCCCGCGCTGCTTCCCATTGCGTGATCGCCTCACCGGTCAGGACGCCGGTGACTCCGAATACCGGCAGGTACTGCCCGACCGGGTCGTCGGCTCGATTCGGCGCATCGTCGCTCGCCGCGACGGCCTCGCGGTATTCGTTGAACAGATCGGAGAAGGTCTCGCCGCAGGTCTGACCTTCGACGCCCGCCATCTCGCGAGTCTCTTCCCAGGTGAGGCCTCGGCTCGGGCGGGCACAAGCGTCGAGCCATGCGGCCACCCCTGCGCGGTCTGCAGGGCCATACGCAGCGTAGAACGAGCCGTAGAGACCGAACAGCGTGGCGACCTCGTCGAAGTTGAGCACCGACGTCCGCAAGAAGACCTTCGGGTCGTCGACGATGAACTGCAGACCCTTCTGCAGCCCCTCGATGATGTCGGTGGCGTGGAACACCGGGTCGGGCGAGTTGAGCAGCAACTCGAACACCTCAGGGTTGATCAGCGGTCCCAGGTCGCGCAGAACTCTGGTGAGTGCTTCCAGCCCCTCGGCCGGAACGTCCCCGTTCAAGAGCTCGACGATGTTCTCGGCCGTCACCTGATCGATCAGCGCGCCGACGGTGGCAACGTCTTGGAAGAGTCCGGTGTCGACCAGGCCAACGACCGACTTGAGCATCAGCGACATGCGCGCTTGGACGTCACGGCTGCGACATGGGCGCATCGTTCCGTTGCGCTTGGTGCAGTTGTGGAGATCGGGATTCGCCCAGATGCTCTCGAGCACGAAGGTGGTGATGCTGCCCGAGCTGCCACCCGCGGCACACGTGATGACGCCGTACTCCTCGACGTGTCGGGCGAGCGCGCCATAGTGCGCGAACAAGTTCTGCCCGTTACCGCGAATGCCTGCGCACGTCGACGACGATGCCGAGGGACGCTTCGGGGTGTACTCCCAGTTGGCGTGCTTTGCATCGACCGCCCCGACGGCAGGCACCATGCTTGCCCCGAGTGCGAAGACCAGCGCAGCCGCGCCCGCCCAACGTGTTTTCCGATTCGTCCGTGCCATAGCCCCCGCCTTTGCGTCGCGTCGTACACCGCGAACCGTAGTGGTCACATGTGGCGCGGTCGAACTGGACCGATTGCCTCGTCACGCACCGCTGCGGCGCCCAGGCGCCGCAGCGAGCCAACAAGAAGACTAGAAGTCCTCGTCGAACCCGACTTCGCCGGAGATGCCCGTCTGGTAGCTCGACACAGTGCGCTCGAAGAAGTTCGAGAGTCCTTGGACGTCTTGCAGCTCCATGAACGAGAACGGGTTCTTCGACCCGAACTCGCTGTTGTAACCGAGCAAGTGGAGACGCGTGTCGGCAACGTATTGGAGGTATTCGCGAGTGTCGCCGAGGCTCATGCCCGGCACGCCGTCGGCGAGCACGTCGGCGGCGAACAGGTACTCGCAGTCGACCGCGTCGCGCAGCATCGCGCGAATGTCGGCCTCCATCTGGTCGTCGAACAGTTCGGGCTCTTCGGCACGAACGGTGTTGACGACTTCGAGGGCGAAGTTCATGTGGCACGACTCGTCGCGGAACACCCAGTTGGTGCCGTCAGCGAGGCCGTTGAGCAACCCTTTGGACCGCAAGAAGTAGACGTACGCAAACGCTGCGAAGAAGAACAGGCCTTCGATGCAGGTGGCGAAGCAGATCAGGTTCATCACGAACCGGCGCCGCTCGTCTCGGGTGGTGATCGCGTCGAGTTCGTCGACGGAGTCCATCCACTTGAAGCAGAACTCGGCCTTGGCCTTGATCGACGGAATGTTCTCCACGGCAGCGAACGCGGCTTCGCGCTCTTTCATGTCGGGGATGTAGTTGTCGAGCAAGGTCAAGTAGAACTGGACGTGCAAGGCCTCCTCGTACAGCTGACGCGACAGGAACATCCGAGCCTCAGGGCTGTTGATGTGCTTGTAGAGGTTGAGCACGAGGTTGTTCGCCACGATCGAGTCGCCGGTCGCGAAGAACGCCACCAAGCGGCTGACCATGTGCTTCTCGGCCGGCATCAGCTTGCGATCGAGGTCGACGAGGTCGTCGGAGAAGTCGATCTCGTCGACGGTCCACGTGTTCTTGATCGAGTCCTTGTACATGTCGAAGAACTGCGGGTAACGCATCGGCCGCAACGTGAGGTCGAAACCCGGGTCGAGGATGTGCTGGTTCCGAGCGGTGGGAGCCGCGGCCGGAGCGTCGGGTTCGACCGCCTGGTCGATGTGGGTCTGGATCGGGTCGATGAGTGCCATCAGTCGCATGCCTCGCAGTGTTCGGGGTTCTCCAACGAGCAGGCGAGTGCCTCTTCGTCGGTGAAGGTCTTCTTCGCACCCGCGTCGGGTGCGGGCTCGCCGCCGCCGGTCGGTGCGGGAGTCGGCGCAGCAGAGGTCGGGCCTCCACTGGTCGACTTGTTGATCTTCGTGGCGGCACGGCTGCGCAGGTAGTACGTGGTCTTGAGACCCGACTTCCAGGCGTGCAGGTACATCGACGACAACTTGCCGATCGTCGGTGTCTCCATGAACAAGTTGAGCGACTGGCTCTGGTCGATGAAGGCGCCGCGTTCGGCCGCCATGTCGATGAGCTGGCGCTGCGGGATCTCCCACGCCGTGCGATAGATCTCACGCAGTTCGGCAGGGATGCGCTCGACGTCTTGCACCGAGCCCTCGGCCTGCTTGATCGCGGTGATCATCTGCTCGTCCCACAGGCCACGCTGCTGCAGCTCGCGGACCAGGTACCGGTTGATCTGCATGAACTCGCCCGACAGCGTCTCGCGCTTGAACAGGTTCGAGACTTGTGGCTCGATGCACTCGTAGCAGCCGGCAATCGATGCAATCGTCGCCGTCGGCGC
>CALICC010000053.1 GCA_938049325.1 uncultured Ilumatobacter sp.
ACTCGCCCGCACGGTGTGCGAGGTCCATGAACAGTGCGAGGTCGAGCACGATCGGCGCAGCGAGGATCGAGTCACGGCAGAGGAAGTCGACCTTGATCTGCATCTCGTAGCCGAGCCAGCCATAGATGTCGATGGCGTCCCAACCCCCTTTGTTGTCACCACGGGGCGGGTAGTAGTTGATCCGCACGACGTGGTCGATGTTGCCGTACAGGTCCGGGTACACCTCGGGCTGCAAGATGCCGCCAAGCACACCGAGCTTCGACATCTCCTTGGTCTTGAAGTTCTCTGGGTCGTCGAGCACCTCACCGTCGCGGTTGCCGAGAATGTTCGTCGAGTACCAGCCGCGCATGCCGAGCATGCGGGCCTTGAAGCCTGGCGCCAGCATCGTCTTCATCAGCGTCTGGCCCGTCTTGAAGTCCTTGCCGGCAATCGGGACGCCATTGCGCTTCGACAGCTCGATCATGCAATCGAGGTCGGTGGTGAGGTTCGGCGCACCGTTCGCGTAGGGAACGTCCGACTGCAGGGCGGCGTAGCAGTAGATCTGCGACGGCGAGATGTTGTCGTCGTTGTCGCGCAGGCCCTGCTCGAAGGCGGCGACCGTGCTGTGCACCTCGGTCGGCTCCTGGTACGCCTCGGTCGATCCACACCAGACGATCACCATGCGATCGCAGTTGTTCTCCTCCTTGAACCGAGCCATGTCAGCAATCAGCGCTTCGGCCTGGTCCCACTTGTTCGGGATGTCCTTGACGCGCACGCCGTCCAGACGGCTCACCCAGCGCTGGTCGAACACGGCTTCCATCGGAACGATGCCTTCCATCTCCTTGGAGATGGCATCGAGGTCGTTGCCCTGCAGCACACCGGCGGTCTTGGCGGCCTCCATCGCGTTCGGTGAAATCGGATCCCAGCCGCCGAAGACGATGTCGTCGAGTTCCGCGAGCGGCACGAACTCCTTGATCAGCGGGTTGCGGTTCTCTTCCTTGGTGCCAAGACGGATGTGAGCCATCTGAGCCACCGAACCGATAGGCGGCGAGATGCCTTGCCGAGCGGCGATGACGCCGGCGATGAACGTGGAGGCCACGGCACCCATGCCAGGCGTGAGCACACCGAGCTTGCCGGTGGCGGGAGCGATTTGTCGTGCAGTCATGGTCACCAAGCTAAGCATTCGTTCACGTAGTGCTCGGTCAATGAAGGCGGTCTTCACTATTGTGCACAGGGTGCCGGCCACACGTTCACCTCAACCACCGCTCCTTCCCGACATCACCATGCGCCAGCTCGAGTACCTCGTTGCAATCGACGAGGCTCCGACCTGGGCGCTTGCGGCGCAGCGCGTCGGCGTCAGCCCGTCGGCGTTGTCCCAGGGCCTCGCCGAGCTCGAGCGACGCATCGGCGTAGACCTGTTCGAGAGTGCCGGCCGGCGCAGAGTCCTGAGAGCCACTGCCACACCGGTGTTGGATCACGCTCGTCAGGTCGTGACACTCACAACCGATCTCACTCGCTGGTCGACGCGACTGCGCGGCGGCGAGACCGGCAGTGTGCGCCTCGGCATGATCGATGTCGCCGCGGTCGTTCACTTCCCCGACGTGCTTCGTTCGTTTCGTTCCGAGCGGACGGACGTCGAGCTCATGCTGTCGGTCGCCCCATCACGAGCCTTGCTCGAAGACCTCACGAGCGGACGGCTCGATCTGGTTGTGTGTGTCGAGTCGCCGGAGCCACTCGCGGGGATCGAAACCGTGTCGCTGCTGAGCGAAACGCTCGCCGTCTACGCGCCGCCCGGGACGGTCGTCGGCGCGCCAGCCACCTGGGGACCTTGGGTCTTGTTCCCGTCCGACTCACACACTCGTCGAGCCGTGGGCGAACGATTGGCCGAACGCGGCGCGCCACTCGACATCGCCGCCGAATCCCACCAACCCGACGTATTGCGAGAGATGGTCCAGCTCGGCATCGGTTGGACCGTGCTTCCCCGCACCCAGGGCGAAGTTGCGCAGACCGATCTCGTGCTCGGAGAGAAGCTCCTCAAGCGCAAGCTGGTGCTCGCACGCCGCGCCAAGTCGGTCCACGATCCAGCCGCAGACGACCTCGCAGCGCGGTTGCGGCGCCGACCCGAGCCGGCCTGACGTGACCCTCCTCGTCGCTCAGACGCTCGGCGTGTCGCCCGACAACACGGCCGCGAACTGCTCGGTGTCGACGTTACCACCGCACAGCACGAACGCGCTGTGCGCGCCGCGCTGTGCCGGCGACTCAGACAGCAGCCCGGCGAGGGCGATGGCTCCCGCCGACTCAGCGACGTTGTGGGTGGTGCGGTAGATCGTCCGCATCGCGTCGGCGACTGCGTCGTCAGGCACCGAGATCACACGAGCGGCGCCAGCGAGCACACCCGCCATCGACTGCGCATCCGGCGATCGTGTCGCCACGCCGTCGACGAAGGTTGCAGCCGACGGCGTCGCCGTCAACGTTCGGGTGTCGAACGTGAGCTTCGACGCCGGAGCTGCATCGGACACGACGCCGACGACCTTCGTGTCGAGACCCAACAGGTCGCGCACGGCGATGATCGCGTTGATTCCCGAACCCATGCCGATCGGTACGTAGATCGTGTCGATCGGCTCAGCGCCTTCGAAGAGCTCGAGAGCGTAGGTGGCCACCCCGAGCACAAGGTCGCCGTGGAACGGTGGCACAGCCTCGAGCGCGTGCTCGGTGGAATACGCAACCGATGCAACACGAGCCTCCTCGAAGTCATCGCCATGTTCGATCACGGTGGCGCCCAGCGCACGCATTGCGGCGTTCTTCTCAACGCTGTTCCCATGCGGCACGAAGATCGTGACAGATCGACCGTGAACCCGCCCGGCGAACGCGAGACTTTGACCGTGGTTCCCTCGGGTGGCACTCACGACGCCGGTCACCGACGGACGGTCACGGACGAGCCGATCGAAGAACACGAGTCCGCCGCGCACCTTGAAGGCGCCGACCGGCGTGTGGTTCTCGTGTTTGACAGTCACTCGCGAACCGGCGTACGCCGTGAGCTGCGGCCATTCGTATTGTGGAGTGGAGGGCACGTGTTGCCGGACGATTCGAACGGCGTCGTCGAGTTCGACCCGCGTGAGCGACAGCGGCGATGGCAGCGGGCTGGTCGACGAATCGGTCATGTCGGTCACCCTGCTACGTGAACGGGCGAGGACGCAATCCGATTCTGTCTCACTGGCGACGAATTGGCGGACATTCGACGGTGGTCGGCAGTGAAACGGTGTTCTCAGTGCTCGACTTCGGTGGCCACGTGGACGGAGTCCTCGGTGACCACCATGTCGAGCGGAACATCGTGAGCCTCGATCGGGAGTGTCTCGACAATCTGCTCGGCGAAGCAGATGCCGATCAGTACGGCGTGCTCGGCCCGGCCGAGCAAGAAGCGGTCGTACCAGCCACCGCCCTGGCCGATTCGCGCGCCTCCGGGTGTGAACGCTGTCCCTGGCACGACGATCACGTCGGGCCACGATGCGTCGACATCGTCTTCCGGCATCGCCGTCTCGATCCCGTGTTCCGCACACCAGGCAATCAAGGCGTCCGTCTCGACCTCACCGACGATTGCGTCGTACGCGAGGAGCCGGCGGGCCCCGGCCACTGCGTCAAGAGCGATCAGTCGATCGACGATTCGCGCCGATCGCTCAGGCCGGTCAGCCAGCGCGCGACGCATTGCACGCATCTGCTGTCGAAGCGCACGCTTCGCCTCGACTACGGCATCGAGCGACACCTCGTTCTGGTCGGCCATGCGTCGGCAGCGTACAGTTCGAAGCAATGAGCGACCAGACGAGTGAACAGTCCGACGGCAGCTTCGACGCTGGCCACTTCCGAACCGTGATGGGCC
>CALICC010000054.1 GCA_938049325.1 uncultured Ilumatobacter sp.
GTCGGTCGACGAAATGGTCGAGGCCGGGTACCTGATCCCGCCGTCGGAGGCTGCTTGGGAGCTCCGTGCGACTGGCGACGAGTTGGAACCCGTCTCGTTCGAGCCGATCGCCGGCGGCAGGTGCGATCTCGGCGAGTAACATCGAGGGTGTCGGCGATCGTTGCCACGGCGCCGTGGAAGACTCGGCTGGTGACAGATCAGGACTCGCGGTGGAACCTCAACATCCACTACCACCGGCTGTTCCTCAACGCGATTCCGACCGGGGCAACGACAGCGATTGATGTTGGATGCGGCGATGGCCTCCTCTCGTTCGACCTGGCCGACCGAGGTCTTCGAGTCACCGGTGTCGATCCTCACGCTCCCAGCATCGAGCGCGCCCGTTCTGACCCGCGCGCAACGCCATCGACCCAGTTCGTTTGTGGCGACGTGTTCGAGACGGATCTTCCGCCCGCCTCCTTCGACCTGGTCGCCGCGAGTGCCGTGCTGCACCACCTCGACGCACGAGCCGGACTCCGTCGGATGAGGCAGCTGGTCCGACCCGGCGGTGTCGTCGTCGTGGTCGGGTTCGGTCGGCCCGATGGCGTGAAGGACCGTCTGCTGGAGATCGCGGGAGCTGCGTCAAAACGTCTGCGTGTGATGCGTGGTCAGTACTGGGAGCACAACGCTCCGATTTCGTGGCCTCCGCCACTGACGACCGGGGAGATGTGCGACCTCGGCCGTGAGGAGCTCCCCAGC
Organism: uncultured Ilumatobacter sp.; assembly: GCA_938049325.1. Lineage (GTDB taxonomy): Bacteria > Actinomycetota > Acidimicrobiia > Acidimicrobiales > Ilumatobacteraceae > Ilumatobacter_A. Next base: position 736 of record CALICC010000054.1, read on the forward strand.
GCGTTGTTTCGTCGGTTGATGTCGAACCGCTTCTCGCTCGTGTGGACCGCTCCCACGACCGGGACCGGCGCGCTCCAACCGGACAGGAGCCCAACACGATGACCGACTGCGCAAACACCCGCTGGCTGCGCATCTCCGAGGACGCGATCGTCAGCATCGAAGTGTCGTCGAGAGAGCGACCGTGACGCGCCCGTCCGAGGCGGTCTTCACCGTGACGTGGCAGTATGCGGCCTTCTCACTGCTGCACTATGCGGCCGCGTCGATGATGCTGCTGTTGCCGTTCGTTGCCGATGTCGGAACGAAGTCCGGTCTCGGAGCAAGCGTTGTCCTTGCTGTTGCAGCGATTGGACTCGTTGCGCTGATCCGGCGCTTGACCCAGTGCGGGATCTTCCTCGATCCAGAGCGGCTGACGCTACGAACGGTGACCAGAACGACCACGATTCCGTTTGCACGACTCCGCATCGACGGCGACAAGGTGAGCTACGTCGCTCAGGCTGACGCGGTGCCAGCGCTCACCGACACCGCCGGAAGAACAGTGAAGGCGGGTGTCCTCACAGGTATCAACCCGCACGAGAAGCTCGCGATCGTCCGCACGATTTTGCACGCTCGCGACGTAGCAGTTTCGAATGGAGCACACACCGTAGTCGATTGAGCAGTGCAGCTCCGTTGCCGAACGTTGGTTCACACCCAGGCGAACTGACCAACACGGGCGGCGCACCAAGGTTCGACTTCGCCAATACTGAAGGCGTGCGACGTTGTGTGGTTGCTTCGATGGAACCTTCTGAGCCACTTCGGCGTTTCCTCTTGTGAACGAATCGCTGCGCATCGTCGGTTCCGGCGAATCCCGCCGAGTCGGTGCGCGCCCATCACGCGGCACCAAACGCCGTGCCGACCACGACGGCACTGAGAACCAGGCCAGTCGCGGCCGCCGCGAACCTGACGGCTTCGGGCAGTTCTACGCGGAACATCACCAACCGATCACGCGGGCGCTCACGCTCTCACTGGGCCACATCGAGCTCGGTCAAGACGCCGCCGCCGAAGCATTCACGCGGGCGCTCGATCGATGGTCGGACGTTCGCTCCTTCGACAATCCACGCGGCTGGCTCTACCGCGTCGGACTCAACTGGGCACGATCACGGCGCCGACGAAGGCGCCGCGAAGTCGGCCCCGACGACTGGTCGCACCTTCGCGAACAGGCACAACCAGGCGACAGCGCGACGGCGGTGCACAACGACCTCGTCGTCACCGAGGCGCTCGCGCAATTGTCGTTCGACCATCGCGTCGCGGTCGTGGCCCGCTTCTACCTCGACTGGAAAGAGATCGACCTCGCCCGCGCCCTCGACATCCCGCTCGGAACCGTCAAGAGCCGCACCAAACGAGCACTGAACCAACTCGCCACGATTCTGGAGAACGACACATGAGCACCATCTCTGATCTCGACCAGTTCGCTCACCACCTGCGCGACTTCGGCGACCGTCTCCCGACGGACTCCACTCCGAGGGACCTCGGGTTCTCAACGGTCGACCAGCCGCTCGAGCGCAACCACCGCCGCCCCCGCCGACCTCGAATGCTCGCGGGACTCACCGCTGCAGCAGTCGTCGGCGTTGCGATCACCGCCGGAATCGTCGGTTCCCGCAGTGACGACCAACCACAGATCGGCACCCAACCAACAACCGCCGATTCCGCACCACCATCGACGAACACGCTCTCGACGACGTCGATCGTGCGCGACGACGGCAACGCTTCAACCAACCGACCTGTCGACGCGACCATCGCGTTGATCGCCGGATCGGCGTCTGTCACAAGCCAAGAACGTCCCACGGTCATCAACGGCGATCGTGTCGACGTGAGCGCGAGCATGCCTGCGGTCGAACCGTCCGGCGACCTTCCCGACAACGGCGTCGAGCTGCCTCAGTACGAATGGCTGGTCGAGTGGCGGGGTGGCTTCCTCCTCGGCCGGGTGAGCGACGAAGCACAGTTCGACGAAGGCCAGTTCTTCGACGCGCAGATGTCGCCCAATGGCCTCGACTGGACCCGGGCCGATGTCTCGATGCCACCCGGCTTTCAAGGAACGGTCGCTGTCACGTCCGCGACCGATCGGCTGGTCGCCACGGCATCAGCGTGGATCGACGATCGCAGCATCCTGCGAGTTGCGACGACCTCCGATCTGACGACGTGGTCGAGTGTCGACGTTCATGGCACCGACCCGACCGTCGGATTTCCGGCCGACACAGTTACGTACACCGACACTCCGATGTCGGTCGTTGCCACCGAGGCGGGGTGGGCCCTTCATCTTCGCCAGAGCATCCGGCTCGACATACGCGAGATCGCAGATCGTCTCGGATACGACGGCGACGCGGTGATCGGGTCAGCGCGGTCAGGTGGGTTCGTCGAGCTGCGCATCGACACCGGCGACGGCAGGATCGAACGGGTCCCAGTCTCACACGACGAGCTCGGCCTGACAGAAGGGCAAACGGCGCTCATTGACGCACGCGAACGCGACGAGATCTGGATCGGAGGTTGGGATGACCGCCCACCACAGCGAGTCGCCGACGTGCCGCCCGGCCGATTCGTCGGAGTCCAGGCGTTCGACGGCGGCATCGTCATGTGGACCACCACCCACATCGGTGTCCTGCGCGACGGCGACGATGTCGTCCGGTCGTATCCGACGCCTCCGGGTGTCCATGAGCGCTACTCGATCTCGACCGTGCTCCCCGACGGCGCGAATCTGGTGATGTTTGCCAACGACCCAGCAAGCGGTCAGTCAGCCATCCATCGCTTCGACGTGGCAGCCGAGGAATGGGTGCCGCTCGATCTCCCAACCCTGCCTCCGACGCTCCTCCCGGAAGCTCACCGTCGTGACGACGCCATTGCCACGTCGATCCGCTACCTGCCACCCACCCTGACCGAGATCTCCACGGTCGACGTCGGCGATCTGCGATACACCGCCACCGCCGCGCCCCCGTTCTCGTCGTACACCGTCGAGCGCATCTCCGACGGCGAACTCATGGTCAGCGAGTCGTCCGACCTGCGACTTCTCGGCGACTGGCGCGAACTCGGCGATCGCTACCGGCAATTCCAGAGCGATCGCTACATCATCGTCGATCCAGCCACCGGCGACACGCTGATGGAGATCGTGGGCGACGACCTCCAACAACTCAGCGACTCCCGACAGACTCCCGACGGTCAGCCCATCCCCGACTATCAGGTCACCGACTTCACGCCGTTCGACTTCTGGCTCGCTGTTCCAACCGCCGACGGTTGGCTGATCGATGACCTCCCCGAACCTCCGGTCGATGCGAACGGCAACCCCGGCGCCGGGCCAGGCCTGATCGCACGCTCGGGCGAGGTCACCCTGGTGCAGATCGGTGGAGCCTGGTTCCGATTCGAAGCGAACTGACACGACGGAGCTCGCACCAACGGCATCGATGCGATCAATCGGCGGGCGGCTCCTAGTATCCGACACATGGGTGCGTCAGTCTCGACCACGGTGCTGCTGACACCAGGCGTGCGCGCAGCCGGCGCGAGCTGAGCTGTGCAAGTTCCCGTTCGGCTGCTGGAGGCAGCACGCATCTCAGTTCGCCCCGCCGTGCTCGTCGCGATCGCATCGAGCACCGCCGTCTTCACCGCCACGCCGTTCATACTCCAACCGATCGCCGAGGAATTCGGCGTGTCGGTTGGTGCAGCAGGACTCGTGTCAACCGCGCAGCTCGGCGGCTTCGTCCTGTCGTCGTGGGCCTCGGGTCGGTTCCTCCGACCCGTCCGCTGGGTCTTCGCCTGGATCGCAATCCTCGGGTTCTGCGCCAATCTGCTCTCTGCGGCAGCCCCGACGCTGGTCCTGCTTGCCGGAGCCCGATTCATCAGCGGTCTCTCACTGGGCCTCGCTGCATGGTTCGCCTGGCAAGACGCGTTCGGGAATCCCGCGAAGACCGGGGACGTCGCGGTGACCGGCCCGCTCGTCGGCGTCGTCATCGCACCCACGATCGCCATCATCCTCGACCGATTCGGACTCGACGCGTTGTTCATCGTGCTTGCGTTCATCGCGATCAGTCCGCTGCCGCTCCTGGCGCAGATTCCCACCGCCGATCGACTGCGACCACACCGAACGCGCCACGCTGCCACCCGAGCGGCACGGGCAGTGCTGCTCGCACTCGGACTGATCACGACGGCAGGTTCGTCGGTCTTCGTGTACGCGGCCGCCATCGGCTCACAGTTCAACGACCTGTCGCCGCTTGCCGTCTCACTGACGTTCAGTGCCAACGCGCTCGCAGCGATACCGGCGGCGAAGTGGTCGGGCCGACGAGGACCCGCGGGCGTGTGGATCGCGGGCGTCGCTGTCCTCGCCTTCGCGCTCCCCGCCGTGCACTCGCCCGCCGTCTTCATCGCCGTCATCGTCGGCTGGGGGTTCTTGTTCTTCATGGGCATTCCGGCCACGTTCGCGCTCCTCGCATCACGCTCGCTGTTTCCCGAAGAACGTGCGGGAGATGCCCAGGCGATCATGGCGCTTGGCCGCGTGTTCGGGCCGCTACTGGGCGGCGCGTTCTTGGCGTCGGGTGCCACCACTCAAATGGGTCTGGTGGCGTGCAGCATCATGATGAGCGCGGCACTGCTGCTGCTCTACGTCGACCGCATCCACGTGAAGCAGATCGTCGGCGCAGAACCACGTTGACGTCGGGTGTCCTCCACCATCACCGCGTGATCGCCGGGTGATGCGGCGGTCGGTCGACGTGACGCGTCAGTCGGTGACTCGGCGCAGCACGCGCAGCGAACCGGTCACCGAGATCTCTACGAATCGTCCGGACTCGATGGCAGGCAGGTAGATCTGCTCGTACGGCGGTCGCCCACCGTCGGCCGGATCGGGAAAGACGTCGTGGATCGCGAGCACGCCACCAGGCGCAACATGTGGCGTCCAGCCTTCGTAGTCGAGCTTCGCGGGAAGCTCCCCGTGCCCGCCGTCGACGAACAGGAACGACAGCGGCGTCGTCCACACGGCTGCCACCTCCGGTGATCGTCCGACGAGGGCGAAGACCGATCGCTCCAAGTCTGCGTCGTGAATCGCTGCGCGAAAGAACGGCAACGTGTCCATCTTGCCAACTCGTTCGTCGACGACGTCGTTGTCGTGATGCTCCCAACCCGCCTGATTCTCTTCGGAGCCACGGTGGTGATCGACCGCGAACAGCACACGGCCGGCGTGTTCGGCGATGTCTCCCAACCAGATTGTGGACCGACCGCAGTACGAGCCCACTTCGAGCATCGGAGCGTCCGGCACCTGGTCAGCGGCATCGCCAGCAGCGGCCCAGAGCGCGTCACCTTCGTCTTCGGGCATGAACCCCTTGGTCCGCAGAGCCACCTCGCGGCGGCTTGCCGAGAATTGACGTCGGGCCGCAGTCGCTCCCGTCACCACTGATCCCAGTGGATGATCGTGTCGGGCTCGGGGCGCATCGCCGGCTTGAAGTCGGTACCGACCGTGTGTGCGAGCGGACTCAGCACCGCCTGCTGGACCTGGTCGAACGGGATGCCCAACACGTCGGCGACCTCTTGCTCCATCATCAGGCTGACCGTGGTCCACGACGTACCGAGGCCGCGTGCCCGCGCGGCCAGCATGAAACTCCACATCGCAGGGAGCACGTTGCCCATCGTCGAGGCCGCCGCCATTGCCGGCATGCCGTCGAGACGTCCGGTCGCCGAGCAGGCCAGTACCAACACGGGAGCCTGGCCCATGGTGGCGGCGAGGTGTTCGGCCGAGGCGGTCACACGGTCCTGCTGCGCCTGCTCTTCAGGTGTGTCGCGAGCGATCGAGCCGGCGTACACCCCGTCCATCGTCCGGTAGATGTCGAAGCACTTCGCGTAGATGTCGCCGATGGCGGCCCGCTTCGCTTCGTCTTTCACGATGACGAATTGCATCGTCATGCTGTTGGATCCCGACGGAGTTTGCATGGCCGCACGCACGCAGTCGCGGATGTCGTCGTCCGACACGGGGCGGCTGTAGTCCAGCCGCTTGCGCACCGCACGCGTCGTGGTCAGGAGTTCGTCGTTCGTCAGGTCGAGCAATGCCATCGTTGCACCATACGCGTCAGCGCTCCACCTGCTTCGAAGCAGAACGAAGTTCCGATTGAGCGCCCTGGTTCGGGGTCCGGCGTGCCAACATGATCCCAGATGGATTCCGTAGTACCGAACGAACGCCCACGACCAACCGCTGACGACAATCAACATGCGCTCGACGACCTCGTACGGTTGCTCGACCTCGAGAAGATCGAAGTCAACATCTTCCGCGGCGCGTCGACGGACGAAGACCGCGTCCGCGTGTTCGGCGGACAGGTCGCCGGCCAAGCATTGATCGCGGCGGCGCACACCATCGACGAGCCCGGCCGGCACGTGCACTCGCTCCACGCCTACTTCTTGCGGCCTGGTGATCCGAAGCAGCCGATCCTGTACGAAGTCGACCGCATCCGTGACGGCCGCAGCTTCGCCACCCGACGCGTCGTGGCCATCCAGCACGGCCGAGCGATCTTCAATCTGCAGGCGAGCTTCCACGACGAAGAGGGTGGTCCCGACCATCAGCACGACATGGACAGCGATCTTCCATTGCCCGACGAGCTCCCCGACTTCCACACTCGCATGGCCCCACACGCCGAACGCATCGGCGATTGGTACAACCGGCCTCGCCCGATCGACCTTCGTTACATCGACGGTGATCCACTGAGCCGGCAAGGCGAGTCGAGCACTCAGCAGCACGTGTGGATCCGGGCGAACGGCGCATTGCCCGACGACCCGGTGCTCCACGCCTGCGTCCTCACCTACGCCAGCGACATGACACTGCTCGACACCGCCCTGCTGCCGTTCGGCCTCGGATACGACCATCCCGGGCTGCAGATGGCCAGCCTCGACCATGCGATGTGGTTTCACCGCCCGTTTCGAGTAGACGAGTGGCTCATGTATCAACAGACAGCGCTCTCAACCGGAGCCTCGCGCGGCCTGGCCGGTGGATCGATCTTCACCGCTGACGGCAAGCTCGCCGTGAGCGTCGTGCAGGAAGGCTTGGCACGGTTCACTCAATGACGCGTGTGAACAGAATGCTCATCGGCGCCGCGGTGGTGATCGTCAGCGCGTGCGGAGGAAGCAGCGATGGCGGCACTTCGACGAGCGACGCGGCGAATGACGCCGTCAACACGGAGCCGACGGCGACGAGCGCAGCCGAACCCGGCGATACCGGTGCACCCGGCACCGCGGCGACCGAGGCCAATACTTCCGACCCTGCGACGTCCGACTCGGAACCACCGACAACCAACTCGTCGGAGATCGCACCGACGACCAGCCTCGTCCCGTCGCCGAGCGCTGACCTGCCGACCGACGCACCATCGGAGAACGCCCCGAGCACCACGACCCCCGGTCCGCTCCCCATACCATCGGTCGAACTGATCGACGTCGGCACGTTCGAGCGACCCGTCGAGATCGGCGCCCGGCGGGGGGATGGTCGGCTGTACGTCGTCGAACAAGCCGGAAAGATCATCGCTGCGGACGACGAGTCCTCGGTCACGGTGTTCGACATCGCGAACGTCAGCCAGGCGACGTTCACGAACTTCGGGAACGAGCAGGGACTGCTCGGTCTCGCATTCCACCCTGAACGAGACCTCGCCTACATTCACTTCACCGACGGCGACGGCAACACGGTCCTCGCGGAGTTGGCCATCGACGCCGATTCCGGTGAGTTCGACAACGCGTCGTACCGTGTCGTACTCACCCAGGAGCAACCCTTCACGAACCACAACGGCGGCGAGGTCGCTTTCGGCCCGGACGGCATGCTGTACCTGGGCCTGGGCGATGGCGGTGCTGCCGACGATCCGCTACTGGCCGGACTCGACCTGTCGACTCGGCTCGGCAAGATCCTCCGGATCGATCCGCTTGCCACCGCCGACGCACCATTCAGTGTCCCGGACGACAACCCGTTCGTCGGCCAGGCTGGCGCCGACCCGACGATCTGGTCGTACGGCCTGCGCAATCCGTGGCGGTTCTCGTTCGACTCGCTCACGGGCGACCTCTGGATCGGCGACGTCGGCCAGAACCGTCTCGAAGAGATCGATCTCGCCGGCGCCGTCGACGGCGCCAACGCAGGGCGCGGCGTCAGCTTCGGGTGGAGTGCCTTCGAAGCCGGTGATCGTTTCAACGACAATCAACCGGCCGACGGACACATGTTGCCCGTCGTGTCCTACCCCCACGAGAACGGCAGTTGCTCGGTGACCGGCGGCGTGGTCGCGCGCCAGTCAACGTTCGCCGAGCTGAACGGCTGGTACATCTACGGGGATTATTGCTCCGGCATTCTGTGGGCGCTCGACACGACGTCGGTCACCGCCACACCCGACGGGCCAGCCGGCACCCCGGTCATCAGGCAGATCTCCACGGTCGGTGGCGTCGCGGCGATCGTCGAGGGCCCGTTCGGCGACATCTACACCGTGTCGAACTTCGGCACCGTCAGCCGCCTCGCTCCGGCCTGATCACGATCGACCGAACAGCGCCAGCGCCGAAACTCAGCCGACGCGTTCGAGTTCGATCTTGCGCTCGTTGACGTCGACGCTCGCGAGCTTCACCTTGATGTCGTCACCGGGGTCGACGCGCCGCGCGACGGTTCGCGCAACCACTGCGGGTTCGCAGATCTGGACCCGTGCGCCGCGGTTGTCCTCGTCGGTCACGACGGCATCGAACACTTCACCTTCACGGCCCTGCAGGAGTATCGCTTCGGCGAGGTCGATCGCTGCACGGTCAACTCGGTTGGCAACGGAGTCACCGCTGCGCATGGCGCGTGGCAGCTCGGCGAACGCCGACTGGATCTCGTCGGGAACCTCTCGCCCGTTGGCGATGGCAAGCGTTGCCTCGATCACGTAGCGGTCGGCGAGTCGGCGCAGCGGCGCGGTGGCGTGCACATAGGTGGCCGCAAGCGCGGCGTGCCACGGCTTGCCGTCCTTCACCCCGCCGTCTTTTGGTCCGTCGGCATCGGCGAAGTCCGAGAACGGCGTATATGACGCACCGCCGCTCGCCCGCCGGATCGCCAGCTGGAACGCCGAGGTGCGCGGATCACCTGCGGGGAGTGATCGCTCGAAGTCGCCCAGTGAAACACCCTGCTCCCAATCGAGACCAAACGCGCGAGCGGTGTGGCGAAGTCGCCCGAGTCGACGCTCGTCGACCGGGGGCATTGTGCGGAACAGGCCGCTGCCCGCCGACCAGAGTGCATCGGCGATCGCCATGTTCGTGGCGAGCGACATCGCCGCATTCTGATTCTCGGCTTCGTTGCGCGGCCGGAACCTCAGCGAGAAACCGTCGCCGTCGTGGACCACTTCTTGCTCCGGCCACTGAATGCGATCCGCGCCTCGAGCCTGTTCGCCACGCTCGATTCGCAGCGAGAGTTCGTCGAAGCCAGCGGGCAAGTCGTCGGGCGTGACGGTCGAGTACGCGAGCTTCGCTCGGTTGCGAACCATGGCCCGCTCGGCACCGTCGAGCTTCACCGCGCCGTCGTTGGCGACGCGCACCGTGAAGACGATCGCCGGCTTACTGGACCCTGGCAGGAGGCTCCCGGCATCCTCTGCGATCCGGTCGGGATGCAAGCCCGCACGCCCGTCGGGCATGTACACGGTGACGCCGCGGTTCCAGGCCTCCCGATCGATCACGTCGCCGTGGCGGACGAACCAGCCAACGTCGGCAATCGCATAGTGCAAGATGACGTCGTCACCGGATCGTTCGATCGCGAACGCTTGGTCGAGATCGGTACTACTCGCGGGGTCGAGCGTCCTGAAGTCGACGTCGGTCCGGTCGACATGCTGCCAACGCTCCGGCGCTCGTCCGGGTTGCACGACGTCGAACGGACGCGAGGCCGCAGCTTCGGCCGCCGCGTTCACCTCGTCAGGATGTGCTCCCGGCACGTCGAAGTCCGAGCGCAACTTGGCGAAGCCTTCGCGGAAGTCGCCGTGCACATCGTCAGGCAATCGTGTGCGGCCGGTTCGTGTCATGGTCGGCATGCTACGACCGCAAGAGCGTCGTGCTGGGGAACGTCCCGATCGCGAGTGAACGGAGCAAACCGCACCGCGACTAGCGCATGTTGGCGATCAGGCGTCGTGCGACGCGGAGCGTCCCTTCGCCGTTTCGCTTCGCAATCAGAAGTGCCTCGTCGGCTTCACGCAACAGCGCTTCGAAGTCGCGGATGAATTCGTCGCTGATCGCCAGCCCGCCGCTCACGGTGAGGTTGGCGGACTCGGGCGCCGATCGCTGCACGACAGAGGTCAACTCGAGGAGAATGCGCAGCCCCGCTTCGTTTGCCTCCTGCACGCCGCCTGTCTCGAAGACGAACACGAATTCGTCGCCGCCGAGGCGCCCGACGAGTTCGCCGGGCCGAGCGATCGAACGCAAGTGGGCGCTGACCGCGGCAAGCGCCTGGTCGCCCGCGTGGTGCCCGTGTTCGTCGTTGAGCGACTTGAAGTTGTCGAGGTCGAGCACGAGCACAGCGTGGCGCGTCCCGTCGGTGGAGTCAGCGGCGATGAGCCGCGATCCTTGGCGATCGACTTGACGACGGTTGGCGATACCCGTGAGCGGGTCGGTCTCGGCCTCGGCCTGCAGGTCATCGAGGGGCCGACTCATTCGGATCAAGAGCAAGCTCCCGAGCAGGACCAGCAGTGTGCCGCCCGCTCCGATCAAGAACGTCAAACGCTGTTGCTCACTCACGGCCGAGGTGAACTCGGATTGAGGGGCTCGGATCACGACACTCCAATCGAGACCGGCTTCCGGCGGGAAGGAACGATGGAGCACCAATTCAGGGCCATCGGGGCCGTCGAGCCGAATCGCTTCGCCCTGCGACCGCTCGCTCTGAGCGGGCATCGAAGCTTCCGCGGCCGTCGGAAGGCGGACTGAGCCGTCGTCGGAGACAGCAGGCTGCACTTCGTAGTCGGTCGGTGTGGCCAACACGTTGTCTCCCGACACCACGAACGCGTCGCCTTCACCGGTGACCGAGAGGTCGTCGAGGAACGCCGACAGACCTGAGAGCGCAACGTCGACACCGACAACGGCTTCGACCACACCATCGACCACCACGGCCTTGGAGGCTGTGACTCCAGGCGTACCGGCGGTGAAGAACACGTACGGGTCGGTCCACGCAACGTCGAAGGACTCTTGGCTCTGCTGATACCACGGTCGCTCACGTGGGTCGTAGGTATCGTCAGGAGCGTCAGCGCTGGACGTCTCGCCGAACGCTTCGTCGTACGAGGTGATCGTCACGACGCGCTCGCCGTCCATCGTGATGCGCTTCGAGCTGAATCCGTTCTCGCTGTCCAGGTTGACGAAGACGAACGCTCCGTCGGGGAAGCCGACGAAAGCACCCGTGACCTGCGGGAGCACGGCAAGTTGCGTTGCGAGATACGACTCGAGCGTTTGGTCAGCCGGGTCGAGGATGTCGTTTTCGAGCAGTCGAGCGGTGACCTCGATCGATTGCTCAGCCGGCTCGAGGTAGCGCAGCACACTCTCGATGGTCGTGTCGCCCTCGCGGCCGATCGCGTCTTGGGCGACGGCGATCGTGCTGTTCCGAGCGGCCACACCACTCACTGTGACGGCGAACAGTTGGACGACGATGAGGAGGCTGATGGCCAACGCCAGGTACCAGCCGCGGATCGAGGCGCGCGATTTCACAGGAACCTCAGGTTGTCGGTGGCGCGGAACACAGTGTTGTATCGACAGCTTTCCGGTGAGCTTGAGAGAAACCAGAAAGAAATCTCATCAGCGTCGGGCGCCCATGAACATGCCTTTGAGCGCCTCGTAGTGCTCGATGACGTGCCCAGCACCGAGGACCACCGCTTCGAGCGGCACATTGGACATTCGAACGGGTACTTCGGTCTCACGTTCGATCCGCTCGGCGAGGCCACGCAGGAGGCCACCGCCTCCGACCAGGTACATGCCACGCACGAGGAAGTCTTGCGACAGCTCGGGCGGCGCCTTCGACAAGCAACGAATCACCGACGCGACGATCGACGACACCACGTCTTCGATGGCGGAGCGAACCTCGTCCGGCGTCAAGACCACCGTTTTGGGCAGGCCGGTCATCAGATCGCGACCGCGGACCTCGGCCTGGTTCTCGTCGACGGTCGGATCTGCTGAACCGATCGCGACCTTGATTTCTTCCGCGGTTCGTTCGCCGATCGCGATGCCGTGCTCACGCCGAACGTGGTTCTGAATGGCCGCGTCGATGTCGAACGACCCGACACGAACCGCTTCGAGCGAGACGATGCCACCAAGGGAGATGACTGCCGTTTCAGAGGTGCCGCCGCCGATGTCGATGACCATGTTGCCGACAGGTTCGTCGATAGGAAGATCGGCGCCGATCGCGGCCGCCATCGGCTGCTCGATCAAGCTGGCTTCGGCCGCGCCAGCTCGACGGGCGGCGTCGGTCACAGCTCGACGCTCGACCTCGGTGATCGCCGACGGAACACAGATGACGACCTTGGGGCGCGTGAACCGGCTGACCCCGACTCGCTGCAGCAGCAACCGGATCATGCGTTCGGTGATCTCGAAGTCGGTGATGGCGCCACCACGTAGCGGCCGCACGGCGACGATGTAGCCGGGTGTTCTCCCGATCATCTGCCACGCTTCGCGCCCCGTGGCCAGAACTTCGCCCGTCTGGCGGTTCAGCGCGATCACGGACGGCTCGTTGAGCACGATGCCGCGACCCTTCATGTACACGAGGGTGTTCGCGGTCCCCAGGTCGATTGCGAGGTCACGGGCCATGAAGAACGCCCATCATGTCGTCATCGATGTCAAACCGCACGCGCGAAACGCCGTGTTCGAGATTAGGACTCATCCTCTTCAGTCTCGCCTGATTCCTCCGCCGCATCGCGGACCTGATCAATCGTCGGTCGTCTGGCCTCCGGCGACAACGCGTCGATCTGGCGTCGGAACGAGTCGACAGGGTCCTGCCGCGGCCTGACGAGACGGGCGACGATCACGACCGCGAGGACGATCAGCACCGCGATGATCAGATACGGCAGCACTCAGGAGCTCCCGACCGCACTCGGATCGGTGACATCGTGAGCACCGGTGCCCCAGTCGGCGCCGTCGCCCCACACCTCGTGTTTCCAGATCGGCGCGGACTCCTTCAGTGCATCGATGGCGAAGCGAGCGGCCTCGAACGCTTCGGGGCGGTGCGGCGCTGACACAACGGCGATGACCGACGACTCCTCGAGCTCGAGACGACCGGTGCGGTGGAGGAGCACCACACGACCGGTGTTGGGCCACCGCGAACGCAGCTCGTCGGCAATCGACCGAAAGACGGGTTCGACCTGCTCGTCGTACGCCTCGTACGTGAGGTACTGCACATCGGTGCGGCCTTCCGCGTGATCGCGGACCGTGCCGCTGAACAACACAACAGCACCGCAGTTCGGGCGCAACGCCCACTCGTACGATGCAGCAACCGGAAGCTCCTGGTCGGTGATTCCGAGCCAGTTGTCTCCAGTATCCGGTGGCATCACGAAGCGGATCGTAGTCGTCAGGTCACTGGACACATTCGCACTGGCGGTCATCGGCACCGGAAATTCGCCAGACCGCAATCAAACCGGCGGTCAAGATCTGACCGAATTGAGCCACTTGGTGGGCGCGAAGGTACGGACCCGTTCGGTATCGCTACGATCTCCAACTCGTGGAACCCGCTCCGCTTCCTCCCCACGAACGCTCGTGGCGACACCCGTCCGAACTCGCGCCCACGGTCAGCGACGTCGACCGGTCGACCGGCGGACGCAACCTCGTTCTCGTCACCGGAACAGCCGCTGCGGTCCTGGTCGTCATGCTCGTCGTGGCCCTGACGCCACCACCGTCTTCTGCACCAACCGCCATCAGCTCGACCACGCTCCCCTCGGTCAGCGCGCGTGACCCCAACGCAGCGCGGAGCACCGTTGAGCGGGCGCAGGGGATCGTGCAGCTCGAGCGCAGCAGCGTGACGCAGGAGAGCGTGCTGACGCTCAGCGGCTCCCCCAACGCCATTTCCGCCGCTCCTGACGCGGCAACGAGCGATCTCCAGATCGCGCGCAGCGTTCCTGATCCGAACGATCGCGTGATCCTGCTCACCGGGTCGCACACGTACAACCTGCGGTGGCACCAGGTGGCGCTCATCGCCGATGCTCCAGACGGCGCTGTCGTGATGACCCGATCCGGCGAGCTCATCGCCGTACTCGTCGACGGCGACGTCGACCTGCTCGTCCCCTGACGCTCCA
>CALICC010000055.1 GCA_938049325.1 uncultured Ilumatobacter sp.
AGCGGGAGGGTTCCCGTCGGCTTGCCACGAGCGATACCAGCGACCGTCGACACCGCGCATGTTGTCGAGCAAGAAGTCGGCGTTCTTGATGGCTGCGTCGATCCATGGCTGGTGCTTGAACACGGCGCCCGCTTCGGCGAGCGTCGCGAGGAACAGTGCGTTCCATTCGAGCAGCACTTTGTCGTCGAGGCCGGGCCTGGGTCGAGCGTTGCGAGCTTCTTGCAGCTTGATGCGCGTGAACTCGATCTCGCGGGGCCGGAGCAATTCGCCACGGTGCGTCGAGCGGTTGGGGATCGATCGCCCCTCCCAGTTGCCGTCGTCGGTGATGTCCCACCAGGCCAACGTCTGCTCGATGATCTCTGGTTTGATCTTGGGGAGTGCCGCGCGGACTTCGTCGGGAGTCCACGTGTAGAACGCCCCTTCGACACTGTTGCCGTCGGCGTCGAGCGAGTCGGCGTCTTCTGCGGAGAAGAAGCCGCCTTCCTCGTGGGTCAGGTTGTTGAGGACGTATTCGATGGTCTCTTGGACGACCTGGCGCCATTGCGGCTCGCGGAGCACCACGAGCGCGTGAAGAAATGTCTTGGCCACGAGGGCCTGGTCGTACAGCATCTTTTCGAAGTGCGGGACGAGCCATTCGCGGTCGGTCGAATACCGCGCGAACCCGCCCTCGAGGTGGTCGTAGATGCCACCGGACGCCATCGCGTCGAGCGAGGTGGTGATGATCGTGCGAGCGGGATCTGAGCCACTGGTCATGTAGGCCCGCATCATCAGCTCGATGTTGAACGTCGACGGAAACTTCGGTTCCTTCCCGAAGCCGCCCCATTCCGTGTCGAATGCCTGTGCCAACGTCTGCACCGACTTGTTCATCTGCTCGACGGTGGGGAGATCGTCGGCCGGCTTGAGGGCGGCTGTGGTGTTGATTGCCTTGATCAACGCGGTCGTGTTCGTTTCGACATCTTCGGGTTTGTTGCGGTAGACGTCGTCGATCGCGTCCATCAGCTTGATGAAGGCGTCTTTCGGGAAGTAGGTCCCGCCGTAGAAAGGTTTGGCGTCGGGCGTCAGGAACACGGTCATCGGCCAGCCGCCCTTGCCGGTCATTGCCTGGACTGCGTCCATGTACACCTGATCGACGTCGGGACGTTCTTCGCGGTCGAGCTTGACGTTGACGAACAGTTCGTTCATCTTTGCGGCGACTTCGGCGTCTTCGAAGCATTCATGGGCCATCACATGGCACCAGTGGCATGCCGAGTATCCGACCGAGAGCAAGATCGGCACATCGCGCTGCTTTGCTGCAGCGAATGCTTCGTCACCCCACGGGTACCAGTCGACGGGATTGTCGCGGTGTTGGCGTAGGTACGGCGATGTTTCTTCGGCCAGTCGGTTCACGTTGTCGAGGGTATCGACGGCGTGGGTGGAGACTCGTCGGCTCGGCAGACAGGGTTATCGTTGCGGGATGGGCATTCTCGGCTGGATCATCGTCGGGCTGCTCGCCGGCGGTATCGCTCGGTGGATCGTCAGGGACGACCGCAGCGGATGCATCTACACGATGGTGGTCGGTGTGCTCGGTGCGCTCATCGGTGGTGCGCTCATGAACGCCGTCGACAGTCGCGGCGTCGACCAGTTCTCACTGCGCAGCATTCTGGTCGCAGCGCTGGGAGCGATCCTGTTGCTGCTCGTTCTCCAAGCGATCGCCGGTCGCAGCCCGCGAAGTCGGTAGCTCTCGGCCGTTCACATCCAGATCTGAACGTCGAGGCGTGCTCAGGCACCGATCGCGTGGTAACCGCCGTCGACGTGGATGATCTCGCCGGTCGTCGCGGGGAACCAGTCGCTGAGCAGGGCGGCGACCGAACGAGCGACGGGCTCGGAGTTGGTCACGTCCCAGCCCAGAGGTGCGCGGCCGTCCCACGGCTCCTCGAACGCGGCGAAACCGGGAATCGACTTGGCTGCCATTGTCTTGATCGGCCCGGCGGCAATGAGGTTCGACCGGATGCCCTTCGGCCCCAGCTCGCGTGCGAGGTAGCGCGACACCGACTGCAGCGCGGACTTCGCCACGCCCATCCAGTTGTATGCGGGCCAGGCCTGGCGATTGTCGAAGTCGAGTCCGACGAACGAACCGCCGTCGCCCATCAGCGGGACGAACGCGTCGGCCAGTGCCTTGAGTGAGTAGGCCGAGATGTGCATTGCCGTCGCGACGTCGTCCCACGGGGCGCCCATGAAGTCTTCGCCGAGGCACGACTCAGGAGCGAACGCGACGGCGTGGAGGACACCGTCGACGCGCCCCCACTTTTCCGCGAGCGCCTCGCGTACGGCGATCCCGTGCTCGGGGACGGTGACGTCGAGTTCGAACACGTCGATGGCGTCACCGTTGGGGTGCTCGAGCTTGCGGGCTGTGCGCTGGGTGAGTCGGAGCGCACGTCCGGCGCCCGTGAGCACGATGTCAGCGCCTTCATCGAGCGCGATCTGGGCGACCCCGTAGGCGAGCGAGGCGTCGGTCAGTACGCCGGTGATCACGATCTTCTTGTTCTCGAGGAGTCCCATGTCACTGGAACGTAGCGGCCTTGGGATCGAGGTGTCGCGATGTGTCACGCTGGACTCGTGACCCTTGGGAATCAAATCAGGCTCGTCGTGGTTAGCTAGCTCCGATGCAGCTCTATGACACAGCTCGCCGCGCCGTCGTGGCGTTCGAACCCGCCGACGATGTGTTGATGTACACATGCGGGATCACGCCGTACGACGCCACGCACCTCGGACACGCGGCAACGTTCATCTCGTACGACGTCCTGCAACGTCGATTGATCGACAAGGGTCACACCGTGACCTGCGTCCGCAACGTCACCGACGTCGATGATCCGCTCTTCGCGAAGGCGCGTGAGCTCGGCGTTCACTATCTCGATCTGGCCGCAAGCGAAGAAGCGCGTTTCGAGCGTGATATGGAAGCGCTCAATGCCCTTCCGGTGGCGTCGTCACCGCGTGCGTCGTCGGCAATCCCCGACATTCGGGGGTTCATCGGGATGGTCATGGACCGTGGTTACGCCTACGAGGCCGGTGGGTCGGTGTACTTCGACGTGTCGAAGTTCGAAGCGTTCGGCTCGATGAGCAACTACTCCGAAGCCGAGATGCTGGCCTACGCCAAAGAGCGAGGCGGCAACGTCGAGGATCCGAACAAGCGCAACCCACTCGACTTCGTGCTGTGGCACCCGTCGGCACCCGACGAGCCGTCGTGGGACACGCTGTGGGGGCCCGGACGCCCGGGCTGGCACATCGAGTGTTCGGCGCTGGCGCTGCGCGAACTCGGTACGACCATCGATCTCCACGGCGGCGGCGCGGACCTCATCTTCCCGCACCACGAATCGGAGCGCGCCCAGTCGGAAGCGGCAACCGGGGAGCAGTTCGTCAAGCATTGGATGCACACGGCGCTGATCTCGATGGACGGCGAGAAGATGTCGAAGAGCTTGGGCAACCTCGTCTTCGTCGATGCCCTTCGAGAAGTCTGGGATCCGCGCGTGATCCGGCTCGGCATCGTCGAACACCACTACCGCACGCCGTGGGAGTGGGACGACGGACTCATGGTGCGAAATCAGGAGCGATTGGACGCGTGGCAGAAGAGCGCCACCTCGAACCCCGACTTGCTCGACGCCGTGCGCGAACGTCTCGACGACGATCTCGACACTCCCGGCGCGTTCGCGTTGATCGACGCTGCTGCCGCGGCTGGCGACGGGGTACGCGAAGCGAGCAGCTTGCTCGGCATCGAGCTCGACTGATTTACGTGCTGTTTACGTTCCCGGTATGCGGACGTCTTTCTGATCGTCGTACTATCGCATCATGAGTTCTGGTGCTGGAGCCTTGCAGCGGAGAACCCGCCGAGTCTTCAAGCCGGTGGTGACCCGACTGTGGGACATCGACATGGCGGGATACGAGCGCCTGCCTGACGAGGGTCCTGCGATCCTGTGCCCGAATCACATCAGCTTCTTCGACTCGGCCCTGCTCGGCTTCACGGTCCCGCGCAACATCTCGTTCGTGGGCAAGGCCGAATACATGGACTCGTGGAAGACCAAGCATGTCTTCCCGGCGCTCGGAATGATCCCCATCGATCGTTCGGGTGGTGACAAGAGCGCGAGTGCACTCGACGTCGCAGCCGAAGTGCTCGGCCGCGGCGAACTTTTCGGCATCTATCCCGAAGGCACCCGGAGCCGCAACGGAAAGTTGCACAAGGGGCGCACCGGCGCAGCGCGTCTGGCGATGAAGATGAACTGCCCGATCTATCCCGTCGGCATCATCGGCACCGACGAGATCCAACCGCCAGGGGCCCGCGCTCCGAGGTTGCGCAAACCGTGCTCGATCGAGATCGGTCGCCCGATTCGCCCGGAGCGGTACGCCACGCGCGGTGCCGAACACTTGGCCTGGCGCTCGATGATGGACGAGGTCATGTACGAGATCCGCGAGATGACGGGCCAGGAGTACGTGCACCACTACGCGGGTGAAGACCCTGCCGAGGTTGTGCAGCCGGTTTCTCCGGTCGACGCGGTTCGAATCGCGACCGTGACCGACATCACCGCGCTGACGCCCGCATCGGGCCTCGACCGCGAACTGGTGGTTTCAGCCGGCTCCTGACGTCGACAGCGAAACCGTCCCGGTCTTGTCCGCGCCGCGGCCGTATCCTGAGCGGATCATGTCGAACAACCCAGCAATGATCGCAGTAGCACTGCCCGACGGATCTGAGCGCGAGTTGCCCGTGCCTGCGACTCCGCTCGACCTCGCCGCCTCCATCGGGTCGGGTCTGAAGAAGGCAGCGGTTGCGGCCACGGTGAACGGCACCGACACCGATCTGACGGTTGAACTCGCCGACGGAGACGTCGTCGCGATCATCACCAACAACACCGACGCCGGTCGTCACGTGCTCCGTCACTCGACGGCACACGTGCTCGCACAGGCGGTCACGCTGCTCTACCCGGGCGCCAAGTTCTCCATCGGTCCGGCGATCGAGAACGGGTTCTACTACGACTTCGATCTGCCCGACGGTCAGACCTTCCACGAAGACGACCTGGCGTCGATCGAGAAGAAGATGAAGGAGATCGTGAAGGCGAACCAACCCTTCGTTCGCTCCGAGCACACGATGGCGGAGGCGAAGGAACTGTTTGCCGACCAGCCGTACAAGGTCGAGATCATCGAGCGTGTCGAGTCGGCGGGCGCCGACGACCTGGATGCGGGCGAAGTTGCTGGCGACGTGATCAGCGCCTACCGAAACACCGACGAGTTCGTCGACATGTGCGTGGGGCCCCACGTGCCTTCGACGGGCAAGCTGCCGTGGTTCAAGTTGCAGAAGGTTGCCGGAGCACACTGGCGTGGCAATGAGTCGGGCAAGATGCTGCAGCGGCTCTACGGCACGGCCTGGGAGTCGAAGCAGGCGCTCGCCGAGCACCTCACGCAGCTCGAAGAAGCTGCCAAGCGCGACCACCGCAAGCTCGCCAACGAGCTCGATCTCCTCAGTTTCCCCCAGGAACTCGGCGGCGGCCTCGCCGTGTGGCATCCAAAGGGAGCGATCATCCGCAAGCTGATGGAGGACTACTCACGTCTGCGCCACGAGACCGGCGGCTACGAGTTCGTGTACACGCCGCACCTCGCCAACGGGAAGCTCTTCGAGACCTCCGGCCACCTCGAGTGGTACGAGGACGGCATGTACCCGCCGATGGAGATGGACAACGGCACGTACTACATGAAGCCGATGAACTGCCCGATGCACTGCTTGATCTTCAAAGGTCGACAACGCAGCTACCGCGAGCTTCCGCTGCGGTTGTTCGAGCTCGGCAACGTCTATCGCTACGAGCGCGCTGGCACCTTGCACGGCCTGCTCCGGATCCGCGGCTTCACACAAGACGACAGTCACATCTACTGCACGAAGGAACAACTGGCCGAGGAGATCGCGAGCCTGCTCGACTTCGTGCTGTCGGTGCTGCGGGCATTCGGGTTCGACGATTTCACGTTCAACCTGTCGACCAAGGACCCAGAGAAGTACGTCGGCTCCGACGACATCTGGGACGAAGCCACGGCCGCGCTCAAAGCAGCGCTCGAGTCACACGGTCTCGAGTATCAACTCAAGGAGGGGGACGCCGCGTTCTACGGCCCGAAGATCGACATCGACGTGCGCGATGCAATCGGACGCTCGTGGCAGCTGTCGACCATCCAGGCCGACTTTCAGTTGCCGGAGCGCTTCGAGCTCGAGTACATCGGGAGCGACAACGAGCGGCACCGTCCGATCATGTTGCACCGTGCGCTGTTCGGCTCGATCGAACGATTCTTCGGGGTGCTCATCGAGCACTATGCCGGCGCGTTCCCGACGTGGCTCGCACCGTTGCAAGTCCGCGTGCTTCCAGTCGCCGAGGCGCACGAGGCACACGTGGAGCAGGTGGTCGCCGAACTCGAAGCTGCGGGCGCCCGCGTCGACTGGGTGAAGGCCGACGTCGGGCTGGGCAAGCGAATCCGCACCGCCAAGATGGAGAAGATTCCCTACGTCTTGGTGGTCGGTGACGACGATGTCGCGGCGAACACGGTCGGCGTGAACGTCCGCCACGATCTGCTGTCGGACGAGGATCGTGAGGCAGGCAACGATGTCGAGCGTGACGTCGGGCTCGCGGCGTTCATCGAACGGTTCCGGGCCGAGGTCGACAACGCTGCGACCCAAGCGCTCACCGCCTGACCATGCTCGAGCGGCTTTGGTCGGGGTGGCGGTCGTCGTACGTCGGCAGTCAGCCGGCGCGGTCTGATCCCGGTGCACCTGACGGCAGCGTGTTCAGCCAACTGCTCTCGTCTGGCGAACCCGACGAGGTCACGCACATCGTGCATCGCGGCGAACATGTTTTCGCGATCATGAATCTGTTCCCCTACTGCATCGGGCATCTGCTCGTGTTGCCGTACCGAGAGGTGCCAGACCTCGCCGACCTGACCGTCGACGAGACGGTCGAGTTGTGGACCACGGTCACCGACGCGGTTTCGGCGATGCGCGCCGCATATTCGCCTGAAGGACTCAATGTCGGGCTCAACCTCGGCCGTCCCGCAGGTGGGTCGGTACCGACCCACTTGCACGTCCACGTGGTGCCGCGCTGGACCGGTGACTCGAACTTCATGACGGCGATCTCGAACACTCAGACGCTTCCCGAGACGCTCGCAACCAGCGCAGCGAAGCTCCGCGCTGCCTGGCCTGCGTGATCGTCTGGGTCCCTTTCGTTCCGGCACCAAGGGACCCAGCGGCAGTCCCACTGGGTATCACTGGTGCCGGAACCGAAGGGACCCAGACGATTGGTTGCGCCAGATAGTCTGGTGATCGATGAGCGACGAGATTCGTGACGAACTGCCGGATGATCTCAATCCGGCGGGTTTCGTCGGTGCCTACATGTTTCCCGACAACAGTCGGCGCCGCTGGCCCGGAGCGCTGTACCTGGTTCTCGCTGCCGCGTGTGTGTTGGTCCGTGTGTCGTTCCCCGACTCACCGCTCGTGAACGACGGGTGGACACTCGCCGCCGTGATTCTCGGCGTCGTGGGCATCTTCTCGATCACGTCGGGCTGGAAGATGGCCTACGACGAGAAAGAAGCCCTCGTCCAAGCCCAGCAGGCCGTCGGGTTTGCGGTCGGTCATGCGTCGGCACAACAAGTGTGGCGTGGCGTGCGAAGCCGACCGACCTGGCGCGTGCTGTGCTACTCGGCCGAAGAGCCGCCACAGCAACGCGGTCTCGTTCTGGTCGATGCTGTCGATGGCAGGATCGTCGAGCAGCTCACCGAATCGAACCCTGACGCCGAGCCTGCGGTCTAACCTCGATTCGATGTTCGACGGCACGTTCAGAAAACCGGTCGACAAGGCGGTCCGGCCGATCGGCCAGGCGCTGCGCAAGACCGGTCTGACGCCTGACCATCTCACGATCGTCGGCTTGGTGGTCGGCGTCGCTGCGGGTGTGGCCATCGGATCCGGTCGACTGTGGCTCGGGGCGTTACTCGTCGTACTGGCGGCGCTGCCCGACCTGCTCGACGGTGCGCTCGCCAAGGCGTCGGATTCGTCGAGCCAGCGCGGGGCCTTCTTCGACTCGACGGTCGACCGTGTCACCGACATGTTCCTCTTGGGCGGCATTGCCTGGTTCTTCGCCACCGACCCCGACGCAGCGCCCGAACTCCCGCTGCTGCCGTTCGCGATCGCCGGTGTGTCGTCGCTCGTGAGCTACCAGCGCGCCAAGGCGGAGTCGCTCAACATCGATGCCAAGGGCGGCCTGATGGAGCGCGCCGAACGGATCATCGCCATCCTCATCGGCCTCGTGATCAATGCGTTGCTCGTTCCGATTCTCTGGCTCATGCTGGTGTTGACCACCATCACCGCACTTCAACGCTTCTGGAAGGTGTGGAAGCAAGCGGCGATTGCACCGGTGACGCAGCAGCGCATCGAGATGCGACGGTCGCGCCGAGCGAGCCGACGAGTGGCGCGTACCGAACGTCGTCGCACCTCGGTGCCACGTCGTCGCTCCTGATGCCCGACATCCCTGACGCAGTCACCACCAACGGTTACAAGTTGGCCGCGCTCGCAGCGCGGTTCACGCCAGGCGTGCTGGCGGCCGGATTCGCGGCGCCGCTCGGGGCGGGTGCCAACTTCTGGAGCCCCGATCGCCGAGAGATGATCGAGCGCCACCTCAAGCGCGTCGACCCGACGCTGCGCGGACTCCGGCTGCGTCGAATGAGCCAGGATGCGTTCGACTTCTACGCTCGCTACTGGATCGAGAGCTTTCGTCTTCCCACGATGTCGAAGCGGACGGTCGACCGCGGCTTCACCGACGACGGCTATCCCCAGATCGTCGAGGCGCTCCAGGAGGGCAATGGGGCGATCCTGGCGCTTCCGCATCTCGGCGGATGGGAATGGGCCGGACGGTGGATTGCCGACCAAGGCCACGAGATCACCGTGGTGGTCGAGCATCTCGACCCGCCCGAACTGTTCGACTGGTTCGTCGACTTGCGTTCGAAGCTCGGGATGCACGTGGTTCCGTTGGGTCCGAAGGCCGGGGGAGCGGTGTTGGCGGCGTTGCGGGACAACCACATCGTGTGCCTCCTGTCGGACCGTGACATTCAACAGAGTGGTCCCGAGGTCGAGTTCTTCGGCGAAACCACGACCCTGCCCGCAGGGCCGGCGACGCTTGCGCTTCGAACCGGCGCACCGATCTTCCCGACTGCGGTCTACTTCACCGATCGAGTCGACGCTCACCTCGGCTGGGTGCGGGCGCCGATCCGGGCTGAACGCCGCGAGAAGCGGTTGCGCGACGACGTCAATCGGATCACGCAGGAGCTGGCGTCCGAGCTCGAGGTCCTCATTCGTCGAGCGCCGTCGCAGTGGCACCTGTTTCAACCGAACTGGCCGTCAGATCCGGGTTATTCAACTCAGCAGTGAAATCTGCCGATATCGCAGGCATCGAATCGAACTCCGTTCTTCCTGCGGCGACACGGTCACTCGTGATGCTGGTCGTTTCCGCTGCGCTCGCAGCGGTGTACACGGCCGCGCCTGAGACAACGGCGGTGCAGGCGATTCGGACGCTGTCGCCGGTGATCGCTCTCGCGTGCGTGTTGTACGGGATGGGTCACACCAGGTCACGTGATCGCACGCCGTCACTGCTGCTCGCCATCGGTTTCGGCAGTCTGACGTGCGCCTATCTCGCGTCGACGGCGATCGATACATCCGAACGCGGTGCGCTGCCGTCGGTGTCCGACGGATTCCACATGGTGTCGTGGGCGGCGCTGTTCATCGCGCTGGTGCTGATGGTTCGGCGCGACCGTCACAGTCGCGACGCCTTCGGGGCGTTCGAGGTCATCATCGTCAGCATCGCGGTCGGTGTCGGCGTGTGGCTGTTGATCGTGGAGCCCCAGATCTCTGGCGACGATGCCGGTATGGGCGCCATTTGGCCAGCGGTCGTACCGATTCTCGGTGGGATGGCATTCGCATCAGCGGTACGCCTCGCGGCGAACAACGGCTTCCGTGACTTCGCGCCGGTCGCGCTGATGATCGGAGTCGCGGTGCAACTGGTTGCGGATGTGACGCGAAGCGATGCGGAACTGTCCGAAGGATTCATGCACGGAGGATTGATCGGCACGCTCGGTGTCGTCGGTCCGCTGGTTCTCGCCGCAGCGGCGCTCGATCCGACGATCGCGCCCGAGAACCGCACCCCCGTGGTGCACGCCGAGCTGGGTATCGCTCGAACGGTCGGCCTCAGCGTTGCCGTGATGGCGCCGCTCACGGTGCTGCTCGCATTGACGATCAGCGGACTCGGTGCGGGCCTCACCCTCGCTCTCGTCGCTGCGGCCTCGGTGGTCTCTGTGGTGTTCGCACTCGCCCGCATGTGGGTCCTGCTCGACACGGTGCAAGCGTTGACCGAACGGCGCGGTCAGGAGCATCTCGCTGCCATGGTCGAGCACTCCAGTGACGTCGTGGTGCTCGCCGACCAGTCCGGCCACATCAAGTACGCAAGCCCTGGACTCAGCGGCACGCTCGGCCACCGGTCAACGGAATGGATTGGCCGCCTGCTCCTCGACTTGATCGCCGAAGAAGACCGCAGCAACGCAGCTCTGGAGTTTCGGAGCATCTTCGACCCCGATGGTGCCGGGACCGCGAGATTCGAGCCGAATCTGGTGCGTGTCGACGGACAACGTCGGCGGATGGAGGCGACGTTCGTCAATTTGATCGGCGGCGACGTGGTCGACGGTGTGGTGGTGACGTTCCGCGACATCACCGACCAGCGAGATCTCGAGCGGCGGTTGAGTCATCAAGCGTTCCACGACGAATTGACCGGACTGGCAAACCGAGCGCTCTTCCTCGATCGCGTCGACCATGCGTTGCGTGTGGCTCGCCCGTTGACCGACCCGGTGATCGTGCTGTTCGTCGACCTCGACGACTTCAAGGATGTGAACGACGACTTCGGCCATGCGGCGGGCGACAAGGTGCTCAGGACGATCGCCGGTCGGCTGATCGAGGTTGCCGGAGCCGGCGACACCGCGGCTCGGCTCGGGGGCGATGAGTTTGCGCTGCTCCTGGAAGACCGCGGCGGTGTGGATCGTGCGCTCGAAGTCGCCGAGCAACTCCTCGCTGCGCTCAACGAACCAATCGCGACCGAAGAAGCCCGCGTCGCGGTGCTCGCAAGCGTCGGCGTTGCCGTCGCCGAGCCGGGGCTCACCACGTCGAGTCTGCTGCGCGACGCCGACATCGCCATGTACGAGGCGAAGCGCGCCGGCAAGGGGCAGATCAAGATCTTCGATCCAGCGATGCGGTTGGGTGCCTCCACGCAACTCGAATACCGGAACCTGCTGGGCTCGGCGCTCGAGAACGACCAGCTCCGATTGGTGTTTCAGCCACAGATCGACCTGCGCACCGGGGAAGTCCGTGGCGCTGAGGCGCTCGTTCGGTGGACTCACCCGACGCGTGGTGACGTGTCGCCGGCGGAGTTCATCCCCGTCGCCGAACGGTCGGGCCTGATGGACGAGATCGGTATGTGGGTGTTGCATCAGGCGATGCGCGAAGCATCACGGTGGCAACACCGCGGGCCGCGCTGGGTCAGCATCAACGTGTCGGCGGTGCAGCTCCGAGCCGATGCCTTCGCCGACCAGGTCCGCGAGGCGCTCGAGTTGACGGGGCTCGACCCTCGTCAGGTGGTGATCGAAATCACCGAAGCGGTGCTGGTCGAGCAGATCGAAGTCGGTTCGGCGCAGTTGCATGCGCTTCGCGATCTCGGCGTGCGGCTGGCAGTCGACGACTTCGGCTCCGGTGAGTGCTCGATCGCCCCCTTCCAGCATCTCCCGATCGACGTCATCAAAATCGACCGTCGCGCGGTCGCTGGACTCACTTCGTCGTCCGGACCTGCAAGTCTGTCTCGCATGATCCTGCATCTGACCGCCGCCACCGGCGTCACGAGTCTCGCCGAAGGAATCGAAGAGCCGGAGCAACTCGTCGCGCTCCGTCAGCTTCAGTGCGACATCGGACAGGGGAACCTGCTGTCCGTACCGCTCGAGGTCGACGAACTGCATCGTCGGTTCGGCACCGACAACGCAAGCGGTACTCAACTCGTTACCAGCCCGTGACGCCGCTTCGTATCGGCATCATCTGTCCCTACAGCCTGACCGTCCCAGGCGGGGTCCAGATGCAGGTGCTCGGCATGGCTCGCGAGCTGCGCCGCCGCGGGCACGAAGCCCGCGTGCTCGGACCGTGTGACGGCCCACCACCGGCAAGCTTCGTCACGCCGCTCGGCAACTCGCTGCCCACATCGGCCAACGGCTCGGTCGCGCCGCTGGCTCCCGATCCGCCCGCGATGTTCCGAACCTTGCAGACGCTCGCGGCGGAACGGTTCGATGTCCTGCATCTGCACGAGCCGTTTGCGCCTGGGCCCACGCTCACCGCAGCCGTCACCCATCGCTACCCGACGGTCGCCACGTTTCATGCGGCCGGCAGATCGTCCAGCTACAAGGTGATCAAGCCGTGGCTCGTCACCTTGATCAAGCGCCTCGACCACAAGGTGGTCGTGTCGAAGGACGCGCTTGCCCTCGTTCGGTCGCATCTCGGCGGCGAGTACGAAGTGTTGTTCAACGGTGTCGAAGTCGAGTCGATTCGCTCGACGCCGGAGATGGTGCGCCACGCCGGCGACCGTCCGGCGATCTTCTTCTGCGGCCGCCACGAGGAACGCAAGGGCCTGCGCGTCTTGCTCGATGCCTTCGAGCGGCTCGACCTCGACGCGGAGCTGTGGATCGCCAGCAGCGGACCCGACACGGCCGAGCTGACCCGACGAACCGCAGGAAACGACCGGGTGCTGTGGCTCGGGCGGATCAGCGACGAGGAGAAGTACGCGCGGCTGCGTGCCGCCGAAGTGTTCTGCGCGCCCTCACTCGGTGGTGAGTCCTTCGGTGTCGTGCTGATCGAAGCCATGGCCGCCGGCACCACGGTGGTCGCGAGTTCGCTCGACGGATATCGCAATGTGGCCACCCACGAGCACGACGCCCTGCTCAGCGCCGCCGGCGACGTCGATGGACTGGTCGCATCGCTTCGTCGGGCCCTCGAGGAGCCGGAGTTGGCCGGGAGGCTGCGTGACGCCGGAACGGTTCGGGCCGAGGCATTCGCGATGTCGGCGCTGGTCGACCGATATGTCGAGATCTATCACGATCTCGTGGGAGCCTGACCGCATACACTGAGTCGATGTTCTTTGTCATTGTCCTCCTACTGATCGCGGTGGTGATCGTCGGCGGCGGCATTGCGTTGTACAACGGCTTGATCAGGTCCAAGAATCAGGTCGAGAACGCGTGGTCGCAGATCGATGTCCAGCTCAAGCGCCGAATCGACCTGATCCCGAACCTCATCGACACCGTCAAGGGGTATGCCGCGCACGAACGTGAAACGCTCGAAGCGGTCGTCAGCGCTCGCAACATGGCGATGCAAGCGCCCGACACACCCCACCAGCAAGCGGCGGCCGACAACATGCTGACCGGAGCGCTCGGCAAACTCTTCGCGCTCAGCGAGTCGTACCCAGACCTCAAAGCCAACCAGAACTTCCTCGCCCTGCAGGAAGAACTCACGGCGACCGAGGGGCGTGTTGCGTACGCACGGCAGTTCTACAACGACTCCGTGCTCGCCTACAACAACAAGATCGAGTCGGTGCCGTCGATGTTCCTGGCCAAGCCCATGGGCTATCAACCGCGTGAGTACTTCGAGGCCGACGAGGCCGCACGCACCGCACCGAACGTCGAATTCTGACGCTCGATGTTTGAACTGATCAGATCGAACAAACGTCGCAGCGTCGCGCTCGTCGCCGGATTCGTCATCGTCGTGGCACTCGTCGGAGCAGCCGTCGGCGTCTTGGTCGGCAACGGCGTCGTCTTCACGTTGGTGGCTTTCGTCATCAGCGCAGCGATGGCCTTCGCCTCGTATTGGAAGGCCGACGCAATCGCGTTGCGGGTCAGCCGGGCCCGGGAGGCCGACCCCGCCGAGTACGCCCGCCTGCACAACCTCGTCGAGGGGCTCTGCATCGCCGGTGGTCTACCCAAGCCCGGCGTGTACATCGTCGACGACCCGGCGCCGAATGCGTTCGCGACGGGCCGCAACCCGAATCATGCAGCGATCGCGGTCACGACGGGGCTGCTCGACCAGCTCAACCGCGTCGAACTCGAAGGTGTCGTCGCCCACGAGTTGAGCCATATCCGGAACTACGACATCTTGGTGTCGACCCTCGCGGTCACACTCGTCGGTTCGGTGGCGCTGATCACCGATCTCGCCATTCGCATGATGTGGTGGAATGGCGGGCGCATCGATCGCCGCGGAGACCACGGTGACTCGAACAACCCACTGGCGTTCGTCGGCTTCGCCTTGTTGATCCTGGCGCCACTGGTCGCACGCGCGATGCAAGCAGCGATCTCGCGCCGTCGTGAGACGTTGGCCGATGTCAGTGCGTGTCAGATGACGCGCTACCCGCCGGGCCTGATCTCGGCACTCGAAAAGTTGCAGCAAGACACCACGGTGACGCATTCGGCCTCGACGGCCACGGCACACTTGTGGATTGAACAACCCATGAGCGGAGTGGGTGACGCCGGCAAGTTGCACGGCGTCCACAAAATGTTCAACACGCATCCACCGCTCGAAGAGCGCATTGCATTGCTGAGGGAACTCTGATGACCATCAATCGAACCGGCGGCACGCTTGCAGCTGCTGCTCTGATCGCCGTCGCCGCGTGTGGTGGCGGTGGCGACGACTCGCAGGACACCACGCTGCCTCCCGACAC
>CALICC010000056.1 GCA_938049325.1 uncultured Ilumatobacter sp.
AGGTGGTACACATACGGACGAGACGGATGGGACCGAATCATCGAAGAAATCATCGAGGGACGCGACCGAGTCGGTCGTTGATGAATGGGGGGATTGCATGACGCTGATCGACGAGATTGATCCGGCATCGGAGATGTTGGCCACCAAGCCGACGCCGACGCCCGACGAGCAACAGGAGCGGCCCCCGTCGTTCTACGTTCGTGCGGTCTTCGGAGGCATTGCCGGGCTGGCCTTCTTGTACCTGCTCGCCACGGAGTCCAAGGCGCGCAGCACGCTGGTCACCGTCGTCGTCGCCGTTGCCGCCAGCGCAGCGTTGTGGATCGGTGCGAACATCTTGTTCAACCAAGTCCGCGACCGGTGGCAGCGTTTCAACACGCTCCTCTACTTCTCGACCACGCTGATCGTCACGGCGACCCTCAGCGGAAACCGAGCACTCGGCAGCGAACCCGGCGATGACGGCGCCGCCAAGGCCGTCAATCAGTTCGTCAACGGCGTCAAGTCCGGGACGTTCACCAGCGACAGCCTCGTGCCGGGCCTGGTCGCATGGCTCTGGATTCCATTGCTGTTGAGCATCGGTGCGGGCGCCGTCGGCTTCTTCTTGAGCACGACCGATGCGCTCCCCTCACGCTTGGCGATCGGCGCCGGTGGTCTCGGCCTCATCGGCATCGTGGCTGGCGCGATGTGGAACTTCAACGCTCGTCCCGAAGTCGACGCCGTCGGACTCATCGCATGGACCGCTGCGTTCGCCGGCATCGGCGCCGGTGTGGCCTACCTGCGCAACCAAGACCCGATTCGGTCGACCCTCCTCGGCGCCGCAATCGGCTGGGTCGTCGGCGCATTCGGAGCGCCTGAAATCGGCGGCGGCTCCTCGGCGTGGACCGTCGTCGCCGTCGCCGTGCCGGCCGCGATCATCGGCGTTCGAGCCGGCATCCGCCCGAACCTCGACCTCCGAGGCCGCGCGAAGGTCGACACCGACTCGCGCAAGTGGATCTTCCTCGCGCCCGCCGTGCTCTTCTCGTTCGCGATGCTGGTGGTGCCCGCAATCGCCACGATCATCCTCTCCTTCCGCGACCGCGACGGCGCCGCCGCTCCAGTCAACGAAGAGGGTGGCCGGTCGCTACTCGGCAACTACCGCAACATCTTCCAGGACGAGAATTCGTGGAACCCGCCGGACGGTCTGTCGCTCTCGATCTTCGGCTGGTCGAACGGCGGGAGCTGGCTCGCTGTGTTCATCGTGGTCGCACTTGCTGTGGTCGGGCTCATGATCGCCAAGCGCCTGCTCGACTCGACCGACCTTCCGAGCCCCGGGCTCGTGATCGGCGGTGTCATCGCCGTGCTGCTCCTCGCTGCCGCAATCAACTGGGCGTCACCAAACATCATCGACGGGATCATCGACTTCAACCTGTTCCGGGAGTCGACCGGTCGCAGCGCGCTGATGCTCCTCGGCCTGATCGGGCTCGCCCTCTTCGTGGTGACCGGGTTCGTGCAACGACAGCGAACCGGACGAGTCGTCGAGCTCGGTAGCCCGAGCATGGGCCCGCTGCTCGTCGGCGGTCTGCTCGTCTTGCTCGCGATCGTCACGACCTTCCGCGGCACCATCGTCAACAACCTGTGGTGGGTCATCGTCGTGACCTTGTTCTCCACGGCACTCGGACTCGCCATTGCCGTGCTCGCTGACGGCGTCAAGTTCGAGAAGGTCGCCAAGTCGATCATCTTCATGCCGATGGCGATCTCGCTCGTCGGGGCGTCGGTGATCTGGCGCTTCATGTACGTCGCCCGTGACTCGTCGAAAGAACAAACCGGCGTGCTCAACTCGTTGTGGGTTGCGCTCGGTCGACTCTCGACGGGGCAGGCAGTGGCGTCGGTCGCCTTCGTCTTACTCGGTCTGCTGATCGTGGTCGCCGCTGCCGTCAACTTCTTTGGCAAGCGTTCCGGCAAGGGTGTTGCGGCAGGATTCGCGACACTCATCGGAGGCCTCGTTCTGCTCCAGGCCTTTGCCTGGGTCTGGGGCGGCCAGTTGAGTGGCGAGGTGCAGAAGTGGATCGTCGGTCTGCTCGTCGTCGCGGTGGTCGTCGCCCTGCTCATCTTGGTGGCGCAACGACTCACCACTCGGAACTACGGCAGCGCTGTGATGCCGCTCGTGATCGCCGGACTCCTCGGATGGTTCGCTGCCCGATACTTCGCGGTGTGGGGTGGAGGCGTCGGCGGCCAGGAGATCAACACGGTCGGTAACTTGAAAGACAGCCCGATCAACTTCGTGCAGGAGTCGCCGTTCAACTCGATGTTCCTGATGGTCGTTCTGATCTGGATCCAGACCGGCTTCGCCATGGTCATCTTGTCCGCTGCCATCAAAGCGGTCCCGACCGAGTTGATCGAAGCAGCCAAGGTCGACGGAGCCACCGACTCGCAGGTGTTCTGGCGAGTCACGCTCCCACAGGTCGCTCCGACGATTGGCGTCGTCGTCACCACGATCGTCGTGCTGGTGATGAAGGTCTACGACATCGTCAACGTGATGACCAACGGCAACTTCGAGACGGACATCCTCGCCAACCAAATGTTCACCGAGGCCTTCTCGTTCAGGAACCAAGGACAGGGGGCAGCGTTGGCGATCTTGATCTTCGTGTCCGTCTTGCCCGTCATGGTCTTCAATATCCGCAGAATGCAGAGGGAGAACTGAGATGAGCAACGTCACGTCCCACGACGCTGTCGACGCAACCGCACTCGGAGAACCTGCTGCGTTCGGCGGCGACAAGAACGGCGACTCCGGCATCGTCAACCGCATCTATCGTTTCCTGCGCTCGATCCCGGTCTGGATCCTGTGGTGCATCGCGCTCGTGTGGAGCCTGCCGACCGTTGGTCTGTTCATCAGCGGCTTCCGAACCCGAGACGCGCAACGCCAAACGGGTTGGTGGAACATCCGCACCGACGACCTGACGTTCGAGAACTACGAGACCGTCTTCGGTGCCCGATCGAACCTCAAGGATTCGCTGCTGAACTCGATGTCGGTATCGATCCCGGCGACGATCATCCCGATCGCGATTGCCGCGTTCGCTGCGTACGCGTTCGCATGGATCGACTTCCGAGGCCGCAAGGTGCTGTTCATCGCAACGGTGGCCCTGCTCGCCATTCCGCTCCAGGTGGCGCTCATTCCGCTGCTGCGCCTGTATGTGGGCGGCGCGCACTTGACGATCCCGTTCCTCGACAAGACCGTCACGGTCATCCCTGACCTCGACCTCGTGAACACGACGACGGCGGTGTGGCTCACTCACACAGGGTTCGCGCTGCCGTTCGCGATCTTCTTGTTGCACAACTACATCTCGTCGCTGCCCAAGGATGTGTTCGAAGCAGCCCGCATCGACGGCGCTGACCACTTCACCATTTTCTGGCGCCTCGTCCTGCCGCTCTCGATCCCCGTGCTCGCGGCGTTTGCGATCTTCCAGTTCCTCTGGACCTGGAACGACTACCTGATCGCGAAGACCATGGCGGGCACCAACCCGGATGCGCAGGTCACCACCATCGTGATCGCGAACCTCGCCGGCGACTTCGGAGCCAACGAGCACCTGCTGCCTGCCGCGGCGTTCGTTCAAGCATTCTTCCCGCTCGTGGTGTTCTTCGCCCTGCAGAAGTACTTCGTACGCGGCCTCCTCGCCGGTTCCG
Source organism: uncultured Ilumatobacter sp. (assembly GCA_938049325.1). Lineage (GTDB taxonomy): Bacteria > Actinomycetota > Acidimicrobiia > Acidimicrobiales > Ilumatobacteraceae > Ilumatobacter_A. The sequence continues at coordinate 3,658 of CALICC010000056.1, forward strand.
TCAAGGGCTGACCGGCGGATCGCCGAGGCTGGGGCGTGAAGGGTCGTTTGGCCGTTTCCTCTCCCGAGATCAACCGTTAGGTTCTGCATGTGAGTTCTCTCGTTCAGTCGCAGCAACGTTCACTCGGCACCCTCGACCCGGTGGGCCCCATCGCCTACGGGCAGTGGAGATTCACCGACGAAGACCTCACCGTCGGCCAGGCACTGCTCGAAACGGCCCTCGACTCGGGGATGAACCTGATCGACACCGCCGACGTGTACGGGTTCGACTGGGGCGGTACCGGCTTCGGCCAGGTCGAAGAGATCCTCGGGCGGATCCTCGCGTCCTCTCCCGGGTTGCGCGATCGGATCGTGCTCGCCACCAAGGGCGGGATCATGCCGCCGCTCCCCTACGACTCGTCACCCAAGTATCTGCGGTCGGCATGCGAAGCGTCACTCGAGCGCCTCCAGACCGACGTGATCGATCTGTACCAGATCCATCGGCCTGACATGTTCGCTCACCCAGCGGACGTCGCCATCACACTGAACGCACTGCGCGACGAAGGCAAGATCCGCGAAGTCGGCGTGTCCAACCACACGCCCGCCCAGGTTGCGGCACTCCAAGCGCACCTCGAATTCCCGATCGCCACGAACCAGCCCGAGTTCTCTGCAGCGCAGCTCGCACCGATGCGCGACGGCACCCTCGACCAGTGCATGGAACTCATGATCACGCCGATGGCATGGAGCCCGCTCGCCGGCGGTCGCCTCGCCACCGGCGAAGATCTTCGCCCCGAGCTGCTCGACGTGCTCGACGGGCTGGCAGCACGTGAAGGCGTCGACCGAACCCAGATCGCACTCGCCTTCGTCCTCGCACATCCGTCTGCGCCGATCGCGATCATCGGGTCGCAGAACCCCGACCGCATTCGCTCGTCGACGGCTGCACTGGCGGTGAACCTCGACCGCAACGACGTCTACGGGATCGTCCAGGCATCCGAAGGGGTTCCGCTGCCATGAGCTCGATCACTTCCCCTGACATCCCCGAGATCTCCTGGTTCGGCGCGCTGTGCGACGACGACTACGAATTCCTCGGGGTTCCCGAGTCGAACATCCCCGCCTCGTGGGAGCATTGCCGCGACATCGTGCAAGCTGCAGATCGCGGCGGCTTCGACAACGTGCTGCTGCCGTCGGGCTACCAGCTCGGCATCGACTCCACCTCGTTCGCTGCGGCGATCGCCACGCACACCGAACAGATCAACCTGCTCCTCGCCGTCCGCATGGGTGAGATGTGGCTCCCGCAGCTCGCCCGCCAGCTCGCGTCGATCGACCAGTTCTCCGGTGGTCGGCTCACGATCAACATCATCAGCTCCGACATGCCGGGCCAGGCACTCGACTCGGCGCCGCGCTACCAGCGCACGCGCGAGTGGATGCAGGTGTTGCGCAAGCTCCTCAACCGCGAGTCGATCGACTTCCACGGCGAGTACGTAGACCTCGAACTCGATCCGCCACGCATCTCCACGACCGACGGATCGTGTCCGCCTTTCTACTTCGGCGGGTTCTCGCCGGCGGCGAAAGACGTTGCGGCGGCCGAAGCCGACGTGTTTCTCACCTGGCCCGACACCGTGTCATCGGTCGGCACCACGGTCAGCGAGATGAGCGCGCTCGCTCGTGAGAAGTACGACCGCGAACTGCTGTGCGGACTTCGAGCCCACGTGATCGTGCGCGAGACCGAAGCTGAGGCACGCGCCGCTGCCGAGCGCCTCATCTCCAAGCTCGATGCCGAGACCGGCGAGTCCATTCGCAACAAGTCGCTCGACACGGCATCGGCGGGGGTCGCGCGCCAGAACGAACTCCGCGACTCCTCGTCGGATGATGGCTTTGTCGAGGAGTCGCTGTGGACCGGCGTCGGAAGGGCGCGGTCAGGCGCCGGAGCGGCAATCGTCGGCGATCCCGACCAGGTTGTTGCGAAGCTCCGGGCGTACCAAGAGGTGGGCGTCCAAGCATTCATCCTCTCGGGCTACACCCATCAGGCCGAGTGTGATCTCGTTGCCGAGCACGTGCTTGCGAACATTGAGCACACAGCGCTTCGCCCACGGTTCACCAGCAGCCTCTGAGCGACGTTGGCGGTCGCCCCGGGGGAGTTCTCCCCGTGGTGGATCAAGGTCAACCGCGCCACGATGAGGCCATGACACAACCGCTCGTGCCCCAAGACTCGCCTTCGACCTGTGCCGACGTGGCACGCTTACCGTCATGGACGACTTCCAGAATCCGAACGATTCCGACCCGACACCTCCGCGAGCACCTCAACCACACGTCGCACCGCAGCAGCAAGCTCCACCCGCCCCAGGCGCGCCAGCGCCGATCGACCAGAGCGCCGCACAGCAACAGCCGTCGCCGAACTACGGCGGACAG
>CALICC010000057.1 GCA_938049325.1 uncultured Ilumatobacter sp.
GGGCCGGCGGTGATGCCGACGTTGGCTTGGGGCGGGATGCGGCAGAAGCCGTCGTCGTCGACAACAGGTTGCACCACACCTGACCACGCGTCGTACGCGACGCCGTGCGACGGCAGGTTGCGGTACGGGCCCGTGGCGCCATAGCCCGAGATCGAACACATGACGATGCGCGAGTTGAGCTCGACGAGGCGATCGAACCCGAAGCCGATCTTGTCGAGGAACCCGGGCCGCATCCCTTCGATCACGACATCGGACGAGGCCACGAGCTTGGCGAACGCGTCGCGACCGTCGTCGGACTTGAGGTCGAGCACGACCGACCGCTTGCCGCGGTTGAGATGGAGGTGCATCAGCGAGTTCGAACCGTGGTCGTCGTGCACGATCGGCCAGGTCATCTGGCGGACGTAGTCACCCGACGGTGACTCGACTTTGATCACGTCGGCACCGAAGTCGACCAGGTGACCGCCGAGGCCACCCGGTCCGAGCATCGAGACATCGAGGACGCGTACGTCGCCGAGGAAGGCACCCGGTTGCTGATCAGCCATCAGGCGGGCCAGACGATCGACTGCATCTCGGTGTAGGCGTGCAGCCCGAACTCGGCGCCGTCACGACCGACGCCACTCTTCTTGAAACCACCGAAGGCCGTCTTGGGATTGCGCTGCGCTGTGTTGATGCCGACGTTGCCGGACCGAAGGCGTCGCCCCATCTCGTAGGCCTTGCCGGTGTCGGCGGAGAAGACGTAGTCGTAGAGGCCAAAGTCGGTGCCGTTCGCGATCGACACCGCTTCGTCGTCGTCGTCGAACGTGAGCACCGAGATGACGGGGCCGAAGATCTCCTCCTGCACCGCCGTCATGTCGGGGCGGCAGTCGGCGAGCAGCGTCGGGCCGACGTAGAAGCCGGACTCCATGTGTTCGGGTCGACGACCGTCGACCACGACGGTGGCTCCTTCGCTCGCACCCGACTCGATGTAGCCCTCGATCCGACCGCGTTGCGCGCCCGAGATGACCGGGCCCACCACGGTGGCGTTGTCGGTCGGGAGCCCGACCTGCATCTTGCCGGCGGCGAACTGGAGTGCTCCGACCAGTTCGTCGACACGGCTGGCGTGGACGATGGCTCGCGTGGGAGCGGTGCAGATCTGGCCGCTGTGGAATCCCCACACGCTCGCCAACGCTGCGGTGGCCGTGGCGATGTCGGCATCTTCACGAACGATCGCCGCTCCCTTGCCACCGAGTTCGAGCAGCAGCCGCTTCATGGTCGGCGCGCCCGCTTCGTAGATCATCTCGCCGACGCCGGTGGAGCCGGTGAAGCTGACCATGTCGATGTCACGGCTCGAGCTGAGTGCTGCCGCAGGCGCTGGGTCGACCGACGTGATGACGTTGACGACCCCTGGTGGGAAGCCGACTTCATCGAGGATCTCGGCCAGTTCGATCACGGCGATCGGGTCTTGCGGCGCAGGCTTCATCACCACGGTGCAGCCCGCGGCGAGCGCTGGTGCGACCTTGCCGGCCTGGTTGACCAGCGGGAAGTTGTAGGGCGAGATCGTCGCGACCGCTCCCACCGGCTGGCGGGCGACGAGCGCACCGATCAGGCCACCGGCGGCGAGCGGTGTGCTCGGCACCGGCGACGGAGGCAGCGGAACGTCGTGGTCACGAATCGCGAGGTCGGCGTACTCACTGAACCGCGTGATCGCAATGGGTACCTGCATCTTCGAGCCGACCTGCGCGGTCGCCCCCGTCTCGGCGATGATCGTCGGAATCAGCGACTCGCGACGCTCGGCGAGTTTTTCGGTCGCGGCGTGCAAGAGCGCCGCGCGTTCTCGGGCCGGCGTGGCTGCCCATGCTGGAAACGCCTCCTGCGCAGCGCGTGCTGCGGCCTCGGCCTGAGCGACCGACGCTTCGGGGACGTCGGCCACATGGCTCTCGTCAGCGGGGTTGATGATCGGTGACGTGCCGGCTTCTCCGTCGACCCATTCGCCCCCGATCAGTAAGCGATACGTCTTGGCCGTGGCTGCGCTCATGATGCGGAGGTTACAATCTGAATCGGATTCAGATTCCAGTCCAAGGGAGACGACATGCTTGATGAGATCATCCGCGGGGGCACCGTGGTCGACGGAACCGGTGCCGCGAGCCGCACCGCAGACATTGGAGTGAAGGACGGCCGGATCACCGCGATCGGCGACCTGTCCGATGCCGAGGCCGCAATCGTGACCGACGCAACCGGGATGATCGTGACCCCGGGCATCGTCGATCCACACACTCACTACGACGCTCAGTTGCTCTGGGATCCGACAGCGAGCCCGTCGAGCATCCACGGCGTCACCACCGTGATCGGCGGAAACTGCGGCTTCACGCTCGCACCGCTGCGCCCCGGCGACGACGACTACCTGCGCAAGATGATGGCGAAGGTCGAAGGCATGCCCTTGGCCGCACTCGAGCAGGGCACCACGTGGGACTGGGAGACGTTCGCTGAGTTCCTCGACCGCCTCGACGGCAAGATCTCGGTCAACGCCGGTTTCCTCGTCGGCCACTGCGCGATCCGCCGCTACGTCATGGGCGGCGAAGCGGTGGGCAACGCCGCCGACGCCGACGATCTCGAAAAGATCCGTGCCGAACTCGCAACTGCGATCGAAGCAGGAGCGCTCGGGTTCTCGTTCACCAACTCCACGTCGCACTCCGACGGCGAGGGCGAGGCAGTTGCCAGTCGCTGGGCAACACCTGACGAGCTGATGGAGCTCGCCGCCGAAACCGGGCGCCACGAGGGCACCACACTCGAAGGCATCGTCCCCGGCTGCCTCGACCAGTTCGACGACGACGAGATCGAACTGCTCGGCGCGATGAGTGCCGCAGCTGACCGGCCAATGAACTGGAACGTGCTCACCGTCGACTCGCGCGAACCCGACCGTGTTCCACGCCAGCTGCAAGCGTTCGATCGTGCCACCGAGCTCGGTGGCCGAGTCGTAGCGCTGACCATGCCGGTCCAGGTGCCGATGAACATGTCGTTGGCCAACTTCTGCGGCCTGTGGCTGATCCCCGGCTGGGGCGACGTGATGCAAGGCGACGTGGCCACACGTATCGCGCGCCTACAAGATGGCGACACGCGAGTCCGCTTGCTCGAACTGTCGAAGTCACCCGAGGCCGGTGTGTTCCGCCGCCTCGCCGACTGGGACGACTACATCGTCGGCGACACGTTCTCCGCTGAGAACGAGGGTCTGTCGGGTCGCCGGGTCAGTGACATCGCCGCCGAGCGCAACCGCAGCTCGTTTGGCACGTTCCTCGACATCTCGATCGCCGATGACCTCAAGACGGTGTGGTGGCCCACGCCCCAGGATGACGACGACGAGTCCTGGCGGATGCGCGCCGAGCTGTGGAACGACGATCGGGCGATGATCGGCGGTTCCGATGCGGGCGCCCACCTCGATCGGATGTGCGGGGCGCCGTACCCCACCCGCTTCCTCGGCGACTGCCTCCGCGGCCGCCAGCTCACCTCGGTCGAAAACGCCGTTCGACTCATGACCTCGGCGCCGGCCGAACTGTTCGGACTCAAAGATCGCGGCGTGTTGCGGGAAGGCGCGTGCGCTGACATCGCAGTGTTCGATCCCGACGCGGTCGACTCCGGCCCGGCGCGTCTGGTGACCGACCTTCCGGGTGACTCGGCTCGCCTCGTCGCCGACTCGATCGGCGTGAAGCGCGTGCTCTGCAACGGCGTGGCGATCGTCGAAGACGGAGCACCAACCGGCGCGATCCCCGGCACGCTGCTGCGTTCCGGGCGCGACACGCACACGGTGACGGCCCGCCCAGTCACAGAAGGCGGCGCACGATGAGCGACGACCTGCAGTACGAGGTCACCGACGGAGTCGGGCGGATCACGCTGAATCGGCCCGACGCCGCCAACGCGATGACCCCCGATCAGCGCAACGAGCTGATCGAGATCCTCGACGACGTGGGCAACGACCTCAACGTGCGGGTGCTCGTGTTGACCGCCAACGGCAAACACTTCTGCACAGGAGCCGACCTGCGCGTGTCGAAAGTGCCCGAAGTGTCGCGGCCTGACGACGCGCCCGAGCGCACGATGGGCGACGTCGGTCGCAACATCCGCCGCGGCGCGCAACGTCTCGTCACCGCGGTGATGGACTGTGAGAAGCCGATCATCGCCGCAGTCAACGGCACCGCTGCGGGCCTCGGCGCGCACCTCGCGTTCGCCTGCGACCTCGTCA
>CALICC010000058.1 GCA_938049325.1 uncultured Ilumatobacter sp.
GACACCTCGAGGCCCGAGACGGCGACCGCTCCCGCCACCACCCCAGCTCCCTTGACGACCACCTCCACTCCCGACTCGACGTCGACCAGCACGTCGACCACGAGCACGGCGGCTCCGTCGACCACGGCGGGGCCGGTGGACTGTGGGATCTTGCGGGCGGGCGGATCAGCCATCGACGTCGACGGCACCGGCCGCTCCTTCAACACCTACCTCCCCGACGACACGGGGATCGCCGACGACACGGGCTCGACGCGACGACCGACGTTGATCCTCCTGCACGGGTTCGGCGGCCAGGCATCCACCTTCGCCACGACCACCGGCCTCGACCAACTCGCCCCCGCCGCCGGTGTCAACCTCGTCGCACCGCAAGGCGAAGGCGAGGTGACCACGTGGCACATCGGCGGTGACGACAACCCGATGGCGGTCAACGACGGTGCATTTCTCGACCAACTCGTCGACGAACTCGAGGCCTCGCCGTGCGTCGATGCCGACAACATCTGGATCGCCGGGTTCAGTGCCGGCTCGGCGTATGCCGCCATCTACGGGTGTTCCAACGTCGAGCGGTTCGCTGGGATCGCACTCGTCAGCGGACTCCCTCCGGCGCTGTGCCCCGACGACGCCGACATTTCGATCCAGATCACCCACGGCACCGCCGACGCCGTGGTTCCGTTCGGCGGCGGCAACCAAGCAATCTCCGACGACGCGGCGGTCGACCTCGGCTCCGTCCCCGCATCGGCCGCCGGCTGGGCCGCCAGCGCCGGATGCATCGGCGACGCGCCACCCGAAGACGCCGCGATCGAGCTCGTGTTCGGCGACGCCAACCCGAGCAGGGTCACCGCGTGGGAATCCTGTCGAGGCGGCGCCAAAGTCTCGTTGCTCGCCGTCGAAGGGCTCAACCACGTGTGGGCCGGCGGGGTCACGCCCGAATTCCTCGACCCGGTCTCCCCCATCATGAACGCCGGATGCGTCATGCTCGCGACCATGACCTCAGGCCTCGACACGCCCACCACCGAACGGTTCGACGCGTGCTTCGGGGCTGCACCGCAGTGAGTCGCCTCTTCGAAGAACTCGACCGACAAGCAACACCCATCGGCGACATCAGCTTGCGTCGCCGGCTCGAACCAACGCTCAAGATCGACGTGTTCGAGGTCAAGATCGGCGAGGACGGCCTCATGTCGAGCCTCATCACCGACGGGGAAGAAGCCGTGTCGACCCTCGGACTCGCGGCCACCCACAACGATCCGCTCGACGTCGTGGTCGGCGGGCTCGGCCTCGGCTACACCGCAAGGACCGCGCTCGATGACCCACGCGTCCGATCGCTGCGCGTCATCGACGCGCTGGCTCCCGTGATCGGTTGGCACGAACGCCACCTCGTTCCGCTCGGCGAGTCACTCGACACCGACGAACGATGCGAGTTCGTGCTCGGTGACTTCTTCGACCTCGCGGCCAACGGCCTCCAGCTCGACAACGCACCCGCCACGTACGACGCGGTCTTGCTCGACATCGACCACTCGCCGCGCCATCTGCTCGACGAGAAGAACGCCGCGTTCTACACACCCGCCGGAACAGAGCGGTTGGCCCAATCGATTCGGCCCGGCGGCGTGTTCTCGCTCTGGTCGAACGACCCGCCCGACGACGCCTACCTCACGGTGTTGTCAGCTGTGTTCGACACCGCCGTTGCCGAGATCGTCACGTTCCCCAACGTGCTCACCGGCATCGACACCAGCAGCACGATCTACGTCGCCGCGGTCGCCTGAACAGCGTCGACTACGACGGGATCGTGACCGCGTGCTCGGTGTCTGCTGACTCAGCGGCCTCCGCCGGGAGCGGCTTGGAGAACAAGTAACCCTGCCCCTGGTCGGCGCCGAGTTCGCGCAGGCGTGACAACTGCAGCGGCGTCTCGACGCCCTCGGCAATCACCTGGAGCCCGAGCGAATGACCGAGGTGGATCACCGCCTCGACGATCGACGAGTCGTCGACTTCGATACCGAGACCTGTCACGAACGACCGATCGATCTTGATCGCTTCGACCGGGAACTTCTTCAAATACGTCAGCGACGAGTAGCCCGTGCCGAAGTCATCGACCGACAGGTGCACACCCAGCCCGCGCAGCGCACGCAGCGCCACCGTCGCCGCGGGCACGTCGGTCAACAGCGTCGTCTCGGTGATTTCGAACCACAGCGCGTCGGCTTCGACGCCGGTCGTGCCGAGCGCCTCTTCGACCATCGCCAAGAAGGTCGGGTCGTTGAGCTGCTGCGTCGCCAGGTTGACCGACAGCGCGCACCGCCCGAACGGATGGTCGTGTGCACGCCACTCGGCGTATTGCGCCAATGCGTCGCCGAGCATGCGGGCGCCGATTTCGGTCATCAAGCCGCTCACCTCGGCGGTCGGCAAGAAGTCGGCCGGGGTCAGCAAGCCACGTTCGGGATGCTGCCACCGAATCAGCACTTCGAGCTTGGACACCACACCGGTGTCGAGATCGACGATCGGCTGGAAGTAGGGGACGATCTCCTTGCCGACGAGCGCACGCCGCAAGTCGCCGGTGGTCTGCAGCGTGGCAACCGATTCGCTGCGCGCCGCGTCGGTGAAGCGCGCCACACGGTCGCGTCCACCGGCCTTAGCCGTGTACATCGCGGCGTCGGCATCGCGCAGTAGATCGCCGGCCGACATGCCCGGCTGGGAGTTGGTCGAGAAGCCGACCGACGCGGTGATCGTGAGCTCTTGGCCGCCAATGGTCGCCGGTTCGTGCACCGACTGCTGGAGTCGCTCGCCGACCGTCGACGGATCGAGCGGGCCGAGCCGGATCTCGCCGGTCTCGTCGGAGCGATTGGTCGTCCCGTCGACGACGACGACGAACTCGTCGCCACCGAACCTGGCGAGCTGATCGCCAACACGCATCACCGAACGGAACCGGGCGGCCACGTGACGCAGAAGCTCGTCACCCGCCGCGTGGCCCAAGCTGTCGTTGACGAGCTTGAAGTTGTCGAGGTCGATGAACAACACGGCCACTTCGTCGGGGCCCGCCGTGGTCAGGAGTTCGTCGAGCCGCGCCACGATCGACGCGCGGTTCGGCAGCCCGGTCAGTGCGTCATGCGACGCCGCGTACGAGAGTCGCTCGGCGGCGACACGCTGCTCGGAGATGTCTTCGATGTGCGTGATCGCGAGCGACACGCCAGCTTCTTCGGTCACCGATACCTGGGTCTTCGCCCAGATGAACTCGCCGTCACGACGCAGATAGCGCTGATCGATTCGATACGAGTCGTCGATCCCCAGCTCGATACGAGCACGCTCAGCCGCAGCAGCACGCAGGTCGTCGGGATGCGTGATCTCACGAATCGACCGCCCGAGCAAATAGCGGCGCGAGTGATCCAACATGTCGGCCAAGGACTGATTGGCATCGACGATGCGGTTGTCGGAGAGTCGCACGAGCGCCATGCCCGTGGGCGCCGAGTGGAACGCCTGCTGGAACCGGTGCCGTGCCTGTTCGAGCGCGGTCGTACTCCGCTCGCGGTCGGTCACATCACGCAGCACCACCACCGAACCGATCCCGCTCGTGCGATGCATCGACGCCTCGACGAGGTGGCCGACACCGTCAACATCGAGCAACTCGAACACCGTCATGTCCCGGGCGGCGGGACGCAGCGTCACCTCTGGCGACGCATCGATGACGGTGCGCTCCGGGTCGGGATTGATCCGCTCCCAGCGTTGGCTGACGTCGCGTTGATCGTCACCCGCCACCATCCCGAGAAACGACCGACCGACGAGATCGGCAACAGAGCGACCGGTGAGCGTGGCGGCACGCTCGTTGGCCGACACGATCCGGCCTTCGACGTCGAGGCTCAACACGGCATCGGGCAGATCATCGAGCAGGCGACGCACGTTGTGATGCGTGTCGGCCAGCTCGGACATGGCCGATTCCAAACGCATGCGGGCGCGCTGCGCTTCGACCCAGGTGACCACGATCGCGCCGATCGCCACCACGCCGATCACCACCACGGTCAACAACGTGTTGGCAGCCGGGTCGGCAATCGCGCGAAATGCAGCAAAGCCCAACAGACCGAGCGACACCGCGATGACGGGCACGACCAACCATCGGGTTGGCAGACCGCGCCGGTGCGCATCGCCTCGTTCCGTTTCAGCCGCTCGCACGGGCCACAAAGTAGAGCTCAGCAACCGTCCAAACGTGGACCGCTCGGCGCCGCCATCGTCAACATCATCGTCACCACCAATGGTGGATCGCCGCGCAGAGGGTGGTGTGGCTACTGCTGTTCGGCAAACCAGGCGTCAAGGCGCTTGCGGATCTCGG
>CALICC010000059.1 GCA_938049325.1 uncultured Ilumatobacter sp.
GTGGTGTAGTAATTTATGTCGGGCGAAGGGCTCACCGGCGCCGCGTACGGCCAGGGTGTGATCCTCCTCGATGGCTCCGACAGCCGGTTCCGATGGGAGGTGGTCGACGGCGCACGCGACCCGGGCCTCGTGCCATTCGATGCCATGCCGCGCGTCGAGACCACCGACTACGTCTTCAACGCGAACGACAGCTTCTGGGTTCCGAGTGCCGAGACCACGATTTCCGGCGACTACTCGATCCTGCACGGTGAACAGAACGTCGCGCAGTCGATGCGGACCCGTCAGAATGCCGAGGTCCTCGCTGCCGCGAACACGCTCGGTCTCGCCGGCCCTGACGGCAACTTCAGCGCCGCTGAAGTCCAGCAGGCCGCGTTCGACAACACCGCCCAAACCGCGACGCTGCTGCTCGAACCGACGGTTGCCGCGTGTCGCTCCACGCCGATCATCGAAGTCGTCGAAACCATCGGAGAGGATGGCGTGGTCGACCTGCCAGCGGCGGCCGTCGACCTCACCGCCGCGTGTGATGTGCTCGCGGCATGGGATGCGCGCTTCGACCTCGACAGCTCGGGCGCCCTGCTCTGGCGCGAAGTGATGGCCCGCTTCGGCGGCTCCGACTTCGACGACGCCGGCCGCCTGTTCGGCACCCAATTCGCCGCCGACGCTCCCGTGACTTCTCCAGCCGGATTCACGGCCGATCCGACCGCGATCCTGCAAGCTCTCGCACGCGGCGTGCAGACGCTGGAGAAGGCCGGATTCGACGTTGACTCGACGTTGGGTACGGCACAATTCACTGAACGTTCCGGCGACCGCATTCCGATCCACGGCGGCACCGGCCGCGATGGTACGACCAACATCGTCACATGGTCAGGCCGAGGCTCGTCGAGTGAACCAGCTCCGACCCGAGGCGATCCCGTGGCTCAGGACGGCGCACTGCGCGGCAACGGCCACCCGATCAACTACGGCACGAGCTTCGCGATGATCGTCGACTACTCGAACGGTGCTCCCGAAGCGTCGGCGTTGCTCACGTACGGCCAAACCGGCCTGCGTGACCTCGACATCTTCTCGGCGCAGACTCAGCGCTTCAGCGACAAGAACTGGCGCACGGTCTTGTTCACCGAACAAGACATCCTCGACGACCCGGCCATGACCGAAGTCGTCGTCCGCCAACCCTGAGTAGCGCGGGTGCCGGAACCAAAAGGACCCAGGGCGGTCGATTCGTTCTGACGGGCTATTCGAACCAGCCGAAGACGTCGACCGACAGATGCGTCGCGGCTTCGGAGAAGTACGACACGGTGCCGCCCGTACCGGTGGGGACGATGCCGAGTGCGCCTCGGGTCTGATTGGCGCCCGCAGCGTTGACGCTCGACACCATCGGCACGATGCCGCCCGGGAAGCCAGTGACGAAGCCGCGGTCGCCCGTACGGATCATGGTGAGGTTCTGAGCAACCGCCGATGCCGACGCCGGGACGCTGATCGGATCAAGCGTGCGGACGTCGCCAGCGCTGAACGCATCGAACCCGAGGTTCAGACGCGTGTCGACCTCGCGAGCCGGAGCCACGAGGTGGAACAGACCGGCCGTGCCCTGTGCTGCTGAACTGCTGGTCATGTAACCGGCGACGTCGACGGTCACGTCGCGCACGCGCTCGAGATACAGATCGACCGAACCGTTCGCAACCGATGTGACGACGAGGTTCGCCCGCACATCGGTGCCAGGGTTGACGTTGAGGTTCGAAGCGTCCGGTCGCGTTGCACCATTCGGGGTCACCGTGACGAAGCCTGCGCCCGGTCCGGCCGACTGGATGCCGGTCACGATCAGCACGACCGCTTCGAGATCTGCGGGCATGTCAAACAGCGGCCCGTCGAGCGTCGCTGTGACCACGTCGCCCGCACCGTCAGTGACACGTTGGAAGTCGTTCAAGTCGCCAGGAGCCGAGCGCGTGTCGACCAATCGGAACGGATCAACGGTTTCGAGGCGACCACGACGCACCGGGTCGGGTGCACCGAAGTAGAACCCGGCGACGTCGACGATGATGTCGGTGGTCGCCAAAGCGAAGAGGAGCACGTTGCCGTCGGCATCGACCGGCACGATCGACGCATTGGCAACCACATCACCGACGTCGGCATTGGCCGTTGCCGTGGCGGGTCGTTGCGTGCGCGGCTGCCACGCCGTGACGAACGCTCCCGCCGCCTGCGGCCGAGCGAGCGTGATGTTGACGAGCGCCGCTTCGGCGCCCGCCGGTGCCTCGAGATCGACCAGACGCGTGGTGCCGCCACGCAGCGGTGCACTCGGCGTGAGATCGCGAGTGTCGAATCGCCGCTCGATCGAAGGCAACGGTTCGTAGCGCAGCGGACCCGAGTCGGCGGCGCCCGCCGGCGTGTTGTGCGTGACCTTGTGTACTTGCCCGTTTTGCTGGACGTACCAGAGTTCGGGTCCGTTCGGTCCCGTCACGAACGTCATGTCGGTCGGCGCGGAGGCGGTCAAGAAGACCTCGGCGTCGGCCAGGTTGGACTCACCGCGGAACACCCACGTGGTCCCCGTCGCTCCGTCCGACACGAGGTAGCCGCCGTCGTATTGAGCTGGCCAGAACCCGTTGGGGATGAACGCGCCACCGGTGACGAAACCACCGGATGCCCGGCCGTAGTCGGAGATCGGGTCGACGAGACCTCCCGTGGGACCGGGGCATGGCACGGTCTGACCTTGCGGGCAACGGCCTTCGCGGATCGGCCAGCCGTAGTTCGCTCCGATCTGGCCTTCGTTGACTTCTTCGAGCGTGTTCTGACCGACGTCGTTGATGAAGAATCGGGTCGCACTCGTGTTGGGGTCGAACGCGAAGCGGTACGGGTTGCGCAATCCGTACGAGAAGATCTCGCGACACGTCGTGGTCGGTGTGGACGCGTTGTTGCCGCGCAGACGGCAGTCGGCGGTTCCCGGTCCACTGAACGGATTGCCCGGTGCGGCGAGACCACTCGATGGGCTCACACGCAGGATCTTGCCGTTCAGCAACGACAGGTCTTGGCCTGCATCGTTGCTTCCGCCGGATCCCGAGTTGCCACGCGGGTCACGCCCGGCGTCGCCCGTCGCGATGTACAGGAAGCCGTCGTTGCCGATCTCGATGTCACCACCATTGTGGTTGGTGTTGATCGCAGAGATCAGGTCGACGAGCACTCGCTCCGAACCGAGCACGAGACCTGACTCGTTCATCACGAAACGGCTCACCCGGTTGTGGCAACCACCCGGCGCCGTGGACGTGATGGTGCGATAGATGTACACGAAGCCGTTCGTGACGAACGCCGGATCGGCTGTGAACCCGAGGAGGCCCCGTTCGCCACCCCGGCACACGTCCAGGTTGGCCATCGTCGTGACGTCGGATGACCCGTCGCGATCATCGATTCTCAGCAGCCGACCGTTCTGCTCGAGCACCACGACACGTCCGTCAGGCAGTGCCTCGACGGTGGTCAGCGTGCCCACGTTGGTCACCACGGTGTCAGAGAACCCCGCCGGTGCGGCCGTTGCGACCGAAGGCCCAGCGCCGACGGTGACGACAGCCGAAGCAGCAACGGCAAGAGCAGAGATCAGAGCGCGCATGGCCGAATACCGTACCTTTGCGCTGCACCCCGTCACCTTCACGTGCTGCGACCCACCCTCAGCCCGTTCACGCGGCGTTCACAATCGGGCAACAGGTCCGCAACTGGGCCGTGGCACCCTTTCGGCTCCAACCGGCTCGCCGATAGCGTCGGCGCTGCCCCTATTCCCCGAACACCAACGAGAAGACCGAGGACACACCGTGGCTATCAAGGCTGAGTACATCTGGATCGACGGAGCGGAGCCGTCACCACAGCTCCGTTCGAAGACAAAGATCCTCGACGAGCCCACCGACGACTACCCGGTCTGGGGCTTCGACGGATCGTCGACCAACCAGGCAACCGGCGACAAGAGCGACTGCGTGCTCAAGCCGGTCCGGGCCTTCCCCGACCCGATCCGCGGTGGCGACAACGTGCTCGTCATGTGCGAGGTCATGCTCGTCGACGGCAAGGCGCACCCGACCAACACCCGCGCCGCTGCTGCTCGCACGGCGAAGAAGTACAAGAAGCACGAGTCGCTGTTCGGTATCGAGCAGGAATACACGATGCTTCGTCCGAACGGAAATCCTCTGGGCTTCCCCGACGACGGGTTCCCCGCACCGCAGGGTCCGTACTACTGCGGCGTCGGCGAGATCGCCATCACCGGCCGCCAGATCGCCGAAGACCACATGGATGCGTGCCTCGCAGCCGGTATCGGCATCTCCGGCATCAACGCCGAAGTCATGCCCGGCCAGTGGGAATTTCAAGTCGGTCCGCGCGGCCTGCTCGAAGTCTCCGACGAACTGTGGGTCGCCCGCTGGCTGCTCCACCGCATCGCCGAGGACTACGGCGTCGTGATCAGCATCGACGCCAAGCCGGTCAAGGGTGACTGGAACGGCGCGGGTGCACACACCAACTTCTCCACCAAGGAGATGCGCGAAGACGGCGGCATGAAGCACATCGAGGCTGGCTGCAAGGCACTCGGCAAGAAGGCTGCGCTCCACATCGCCAACTACGGCGACGGCGTCGAGGACCGCCTCACCGGCGCTCACGAAACCCAGCGCTACGACCAGTTCAGCTACGGCGTGTCGGACCGCGGCGCATCGATCCGCATCCCGTGGCAGTGCTCGGTCGACGGAAAGGGCTACCTCGAAGATCGTCGTCCGAACGGCAACATGGACCCGTACATCGTTGCTCGCCTCATGACCGACACGATCTGTTCAGCAATGTGACCAGTCGGGTCGGGTTGCTGAGCAATCTGACCCGACGCTCGGTTGATTCCTGAGATCAGCAACGTTGCTGGCGGGGTGGAGAGGTGACTCTCCGCTCCGCCAGTTCCCTTTTTCACCCCCAGATGGGAGACTTGAACCGTGAGTATTGAGCAGCAAAGGGCCTACGTCCTCCGGTCGGTCGAAGAACGCGGCGTACGGCTGATTCGGCTGTGGTTCACCGACGTGCTCGGCAACCTCAAGAGCATGGCGATTTCGCCTCCCGAGCTCGACAACGCGCTGAGCGACGGCATGACCTTCGACGGTTCATCGATCGACGGGTTCAGCCGAGTCCAAGAATCCGATGTCCTCGCGATTCCCGACCCCGACACGTACGAGTTGCTGCCCTGGGGAGACCCGGCAGCACCAGAGGCGCGCATCTTCTGCGACGTGCACCACCTCGATGGCACACCGTTCGAGGGTGATCCTCGCCAGATTCTGCGCCGTCACGTTCAGGCCGCCCACGAGGCCGGTCTGACGTTCTACGTCGCACCCGATATCGAGTTCTTCTACTTCGAGCCGCCCATCGACGGCCAAGAGCCCGTGCCGATCGACCAGGGCGGCTTCTTCGACCTCACCACGAACGACGTCACCGGCGACCTACGCAAGAACACCATCCGGACGCTCGAAACCATGGGCATCCCCGTCGAGTACAGCTTCCACGAAGACGCACCGGGTCAGCAGGAAATCGACTTGCGCCATACCGATGCACTCACCATGGCTGATTCGGTCATGACCTTCCGGCTGGCGGTGCGCGAGCTCGCTGCACGCAACGGTGTTCACGCCACGTTCATGCCCAAGCCGGTCGAAGGCCTCCAAGGTTCCGGAATGCACCTCCACATGTCACTGTTCAACGGCGACGACAACGCCTTCTACGACGAGAGTGACGGCTACGACCTCAGCGACACCGCAAAGGCGTTCATGGCGGGCCTGCTGCGTCACGCTCACGAGATCACGGCAGTCACGAACCAAACGGTCAACAGCTACAAGCGCCTCGTGCCGAACTTCGAAGCGCCGGTGCACATCAGCTGGGCACGCAACAATCGCAGCGGACTCATCCGAGTTCCGATCGCCAAGGCCAGCAACCCGCTTGCCACCCGCATCGAGTACCGGTCACCCGACCCAGCGTGCAACCCGTACCTCGCCTTCAGTCTCATCCTGGCTGCGGGCATGCGCGGCATCAACGAGGGGTATGAACTTCCGGAAGAGGCCGACGCCAACCTCTTCGAAATCGAAGACGACGTGCTCGAGAAACTCGGCATCAACCAGTTGCCCCATTCTCTGCACGAAGCACTCGAAACCATGGAGAAGTCGACCCTCGTCCGCGAGGCGCTCGGCGAACACGTCTTCGAATGGTTCCTGCGAAACAAGCAATCCGAATGGCGTGGCTACAAGACTCAGGTCACACCGTTCGAACGCGATCGGTACCTGAAGGCGCTCTGATCGACCATGGCTGACTCCAACCGCATGCTCGCCGTCCTCACCCGGTCGATCTCGCCTGAGCTCGCACGCACGCTCGACCTCGCTGGCTACTCGTGGAAGGCGATCGGCTCGATGCTCGAAGCGAGCGACGCCGAGTCGGACGACGGTTGGGCTGGCGTCATCATCGACGCTGACGACGACCTCGAGTCGGCGTGGAGCTTTCTGCGCACGCTCCGCAAGCAGTACGCCGACCCAACACCGACGTTGGTATTGGTGGGCGGATCGCAGCTCCCCGAGCTCGAACACCGTGACGACCTGTTCGACGACTTCTGCCTCGCCCCGTTCCATCCCGCCGAACTCGAAGCGCGCCTGCGACACCTGCTCCACGCCGAGGTGGAAGTGCAGTCAGCCGATCTCGTCGAGTACGGCGACCTGGCGCTGAACCTCGAGACCTACCAGGCGTCGATCGGCGGCAAGCCGCTCGACATGACCTACATGGAGTACGAACTCCTCAAGTTCCTCGCGCAGAACCCGGGCAAGGTGTTCACCCGCGAGATCCTGCTCAGTCGAGTGTGGGGTTATGAGTATTACGGAGGCGCCCGCACCGTCGACGTGCACGTGCGACGACTCCGAGCCAAGCTCGGCGAGCAGCACGCCGGACTCATCCAAACAGTGCGTTCGGTGGGCTACCGCTTCGGTCAGTCCCGCTGGGACAGCTGACCTCGTCGCCGTTACTGCAAGAAGTTCGCCACCGTCGTCGTGACGAGTGACGCGAAGATCACCGCGCCGTCATCACCCGGATGCACGCCGTCACGGCGCAGGACACCGTCAGCGGGCGCGACGTCGCTCCATCGCCCGACCGTGGCATTGCCACGAGCTCTGATCGCACGCTCGATGGCTTCGTTCACCTCAGCGGTGTCTTGGGGACGCGAGTCGAAGTACGTGTTGATCCAGATCAACGGAGCGTTGTCGGGGATCGGATCGAGCACTTCGTTGACGGCCGCTTCCATCTGTTCGACGTCGTTGTACTGACTGATGTCGTTGGTGCCCAACGCAACGACCCACAGCTGCGTCTCAGGACGCTCAACCTCCTGCGCGATGAACGCCGCGATTTCCGAGCCACTCGTGTTGTCGCGCAGCGACACGGCGGTCCGCTTGTTGTTCTGCGCCACGATGGTGACGGTGTCGAATCCCAGCAGTTCGAATTGCTCCTCGAGCGCTTCGGTCGATCCCACCGTGATCGAGTCGCCGATCATCACGATCGATTCGACAGCATCGGGCTCGATCGCGCGAACATCGGCGCCGCCACTGATCTGACCAGGGTTCGACCCGAGCCCGATCGTCGGCAGGGGCGCCTGAACCTCTTCCGCGGAGCCCGGCTGGCCGGATGCCTGCGATGACGTCGATGAGCACGCGGCGAGGCTGAACAGGCCAAAACAGAACAGCAAGATCGAACGTGAACGCATCGCACCCAGTCTTGCCAGTTTTGGCGAATCGCGTGCGTCATCCCCTGCGGTTCCCCGTCACATGTCACGGTGGGCCTCGCCGGTCGGATTCGCACCCAGCCACCAACACCTCAGGCGAGGCGTTGGATCTTTCGGGAGAGCACGTCGTGTTCGGTGAGCATCTCTCCGAGGCGGTCGCTGACCAGCATGGCGTTGCGCACGATGGAGCGGCCGTGAACGATCGTGTCGCGAGCGGCGGCCGGGCCGCACCGCAACCACGCTTCGATCGGGTCGGCCACAGCGCCTGCAAACGATGGGCCATCCAGCGACCAGACCGTCACGTCACCGACCGCGCCGACCTGCAGCGTGCCGATCTCACCGTCGCGACCGAGGCACCCCGCTCCGCCGAGCGTGGCGATCTCCAACGCCATGCGCGCCGTGCCAGCGTCAGCGCCGTCGCGCAACTTCGCGAGCAACATGGCTTGGCGAGCCTCGAGCCACATCGACGCACTGTCAGCAGACGACGACCCGTCGACACCCAGTCCGACGCGCACACCGGCCGCACGAAGATCGACCACCGGCGCCATGCCTGACGCGAGGATCATGTTGCTCGACGGGCAGTGCGCCGCACCGACGCCGGCTGCGCCCAGTCGCTTGATCTCGTCGTCGTTGGGCATCACGCAGTGAGCGACCCAGGTTCGATCGGTACACCAGCCGGTGCGCTCGAGATACTCCATCGGTCGACAGCCGAACGTCGCGAGGCTGAACTCGTCGTCTTCCGCGTTCTCCGCGAAATGCGTGTGCAACCGAACGTCGAGCCGTTCGGCGAGCTCTGCGGTTCGAACCATCAGATCTTCGGTCACCGAGAACGGCGAGCACGGCGCGAGCGCCACTCGAGTCATCGCACCGAACGACCGGTCGTGATGGGCTGCGACCGCCGCTTCGCACGCCACCAGGATCGAGTCGTCATCCGACACCACGTCGTCGGGCGGTAGGCCACCGTCCTTCTCCGACAGCGACATCGACCCGCGCGTCGGGTGGAACCGCATGCCGAGGTCGCGGGCGGCATGGATCTCGGCGCCGAGCAGGTCGCCGGCACCATGAGGATGGAGGTAGAGGTGATCGGTCGACGTGGTGCATCCCGACAGCGCGAGCTCGGCGAGGCCGACCCACGCCGACACGTAGACCGATTCGGTGTCGATCGAACGCCAGAGCGGGTACAGCGATTGCAACCACCCAAACAGCGGCTTGTCGGTCATCGGCGGGAACGCCCGCGTGAGGTTCTGGTACAGGTGGTGATGGGTGTTGACCAAGCCGGGCGTCACGAGGCAGCCCGACGCATCGATCAGCTCGGTTGCCGCAGGCGGAGCACCGTCTCCCACACCGCTCACGAGGCCGTCGGTGATCGCCACCCAACCGCCCGCGAGTTCACGTCGAGCATCGTCGAGCGTGGCGACGCATCGAGCGTTGATGATGACGAGATCGTGGGTCACCGGAGACACTCAGCGAACCTAGCCGAGCCGACGCCTGGGTGACCGAGGATGGTCAGTCTTCGATGTCGAGCAGTTCGCTGCCGTCGTGGCGGATGACTCCGTCACGACGCATCGCCTCACCGAGAATGGCCGACGCAGCAGCACCGGTCATCAACACGCCGACAGGAATCGCGATCATCGCGATGATGAGGGCAATTGCACCAGCCATGAGAGCAGCCTACTTGGCGGGAAGGTACGCAACCGCTTCGACTTCGACGAGGAAGCCCGCCGGAAGCGACGCCACCGCAACACACGAACGGGCTGGCCGATGGCGTGCTCCGAACGCTGCCGCGTAGTGCTCGTTGAAGGTGGCGTAGTCCTCCATGTCGGTGAGGAAGCAGGTGGTCTTGACCACGTCACTCAACTTCGCTCCCATCGAGGCGAGCTGCGCCTCGAGGTTCTTCATTGTCTGGATCGTCTCGCCGGCAACGCCACCGTCGACCACGACGCCGTCTTTCATGCCGCCCTGCCCGGAGACGTAGATGAAATCACCGGCGCGAACGGCGGGTGTATACGGACCGAGGGGCTTGCTCATAGCCCGCAGGGTAGGCCGATCAGCGGCCTCCGTCGAGTTCGTCGGTCAGTGCGACGAACTCTTCCCACTTGCCCGCTGCCAGCAGCCCGGCTTGGCGAGGCCAGGTGCCCGGCTTGTGGACGGAGAAGCGGGAGCCAGCGTCGTCGAGCATCGATTGCAGCGTGGCGACATCAGCGTCCGCCAGACCGCGCCATGTGGTGATGCCAACACCCGCGCAGAGTTCGGCGATCTTCGGGCCGATCCCCTCAACCACGGTCAGGTCGTCGAGCTTGATCTTCTTGCCCACAGCTGCGGCGGCCGCATCCAGGTCGAGCGCTGAAGCATCCGCCGCGTCACCGTCAGCTGCTCCCGCGTCGTCAGCAGCCGAGGCGTCGGCCTCGGTCTCTGGTGCGGCTTGTGCCTCGGTGGCCGATTCCTCAGTGTCGGTGGCCGACTCTGCGTCGACAGCGGCCTCGGCCGGCTCGTTGTCCACAGTGACGTCATCGGATGGCGCCGCTTCAGCGTCGGTCGCATCGTCGGCCGATTCCGAGTCGTCGGGGACACCCATCAGCGGCGCGATCGTGGCAGCGTCGTCGACGTCTTGCGACGCAGCGGCGGCCTCATCAGACTCGTCGACGTCGGGCACGATGCTCGTCGGCGCATCGTCGCTCGATTCATCGGTCACAGCGTCGTCGCCCACCTCATCGGTCACGCTGTCGGTCACCGGGGCCCCGATGACGCCCGGTGAGTCAGCGTGGCGCATGTCGGCAACCTGCATACGCAACCGGTCGCGATCGGCGACGATGTGCTCGAGATTGGCGAGCCGGTGCCGCATCCGGTCGACCTCGTCGTGGTCGACCGTCGTTGCACGCGCTCGCGCGACCTCACCACGGCACTTCAGCGCGCGCAGGCCCCACCCGACGCACCCGCCGATGAACGCCATGAGGAGGCCCCAGATCAGGAATTTGAGCAATGTGTAGAACACGTGTTTTTCCTTGCTTCGCTTCGAGTTGTGGACGGATGTTCGTTCGAATCAGGTCTCGGCCGCAGCGACGGTCACGACGAACTCGACACGACGACTCGCTGCCTTGTCTTCGGCACCGTCGTCGCCCAGAATCGGTGAGTTGGCCCCTTCGCCTCGCGACGTGAGCGTGGTGGCATCGAGGCCCTCGTCGACCAGCGCATCGAGCACCGCAGCGGCGCGACCGTCGCTCAGAATCTGGTTGTCATCAGCATCGCCGTCGGTGTCGGTGTGGCCGACGATCTCGATGTTGACGCCATCGAGTCGGAGCGCTCGGGCCGCAACCTGCTCGGTCACGGCGTTCGCATCGGCGGTGAGCTCGGTCGAGCTCGGTTCGAACAGGATCGGGTTCAGCGCCACGAACTCGTTGAGTTCGTCCTGCAGCGCTTGGGCGGCGTCGACGTCGGCAACCGGGCGAGCACTCAACTCCGCACTCGCATCGGCCGATGCTGCAATGTCGTCGAGCGCAACTGTCGCGTCCGCGTCGATCGCCACACCGACGAGGGAAAGGGCACCATCGACGAGCGTCGCTTCTCCTTCGACGAGGCCCACCGGCATCGCGTCGATGAGCGTGCCAAGGCGTGCAACGTCGTCGTCGAGCACGTCGAGCGCATCGTCGACGACCAACTCGTCGACGACGTTCGCCGGATCGACCACGGCTTCGGCGGCTGTGACGATCGCGTCACGCTGCGCCTCAGATTGGACTGTTCCAGACAAGGTGAAACGACCATCGACCAGCGAGACGATCGTCGTGCTGGCGCCGTCGACGGCGATCTCGAACCCTTCAGGCAGAAGGAGCTGATCGATCGCGTGAACGACGCCGTTCGACGCAACGATGTCGAGCTGCGTCGCCGGGTCGGCAACGCCGGCAACCGAACTCGCGCTCGTGAACGTGATGCCACCTTCGGCGTCGGGATCGACGATCACCTCGGACTCATCGAGCATGTCGATCGGACCCGCCGCGAAGTCGGCCGCACGAACGTCGCCAGCGGTGACGTGATGCAGGAGCAGTGTGCGGAGACGGTCCGGATCGGAGATCAGTTCCTCGAACGCATCGGCGCCGAATTCCTCGAAGGCGGCGTCGAAGGCGGCGTTGGTCGGGGCGAGCACGGTCAATGGACCGTCGCCACCGAGGCCATCGGCGCCCAACAGGTCAGCGGACGAGAGCACTCCGGACAAGTCTCTGAACAGCGGGTCTCCGCCGACGATCTCGACCAGAGACTCGAGCGGCGGCTGGGTGACCGGCGGCTCCGTGGTGGCTGGCTCGGTGGTGGCCGGTTCGGTCGACGGGGGCACGGTGCTGGCCGCAGCCTCCGTCGTTGGAGGTTCGGTGCTCGGAGGCTCGCTGTCGGCGGGCGCCGTCGTGTCATCGGCGTCCGTGCAGCTTCGGTCAAGCTTGATCGCGCGCACGCCGTGCAACGACTCTGCCCGCTCACGAACTGCCGCGGGGTCGTCGAGCGCTGCGTCGCAGGTGATGGTGCCGTCTTGACCGCTGAACGAGATCGAAACCCCGTCGACGCCGTCGTCGGCGAGGCGCTCCGACAGCCTGTCTTCGAGGTCGTTGTGCACTCGCGGGATCGTCACAGCGGCGCCCAGAACGAAAATCACAACAAGAGCTGCCGCGCCGATACCGAGGATTCGACCGCGGTATCGTCGGGTGGAAAGCGGAGGCGCCGAATTCATGTGCTCGTACGTTTCCACGTTCGAGTGGGCAGTTCAACGACGCCCCGCAAATAGTTCCTTCAGATCTGTGAGTCATCGCGCCATGCACAACGTTTCAGAGTCCGCATCCACCCCGGTCAGCCGCCGTACCTTCGTCCTCGGTGCCGCCGCGACGGGGCTGCTCGCTGCGTGCGGGAGCGACGACGGAGCGGCCCCCGCCGACTCCATCGCTGAGACCACCAACCTCGACGGAACCGCTGACGACACCGCGGACTCCGCCACACCCCCGGTGTCGCCGGTCGTCGCTGACGAGTTCGCGGGCGACAGCGCCGACCTGCCAGCGGGCAGCTACAACGTCATCCAACGTTTCCCACCAAACGTGCAAGAGGTCGGCAACGTTCGGCTGCCGTTCTCCTTGAACGGCGGCGAGGCCAACCTCATCTCCGATGGTCCTCTGGTGCTCGGTGCCCAGATCGTCGATCTCGACGGCAACCCGATCGGCCCGCGTATCGAGGCCGTGCGTCGCGACGTGGCGCCCGCCTCGTACTACGCGTTCCGAACAACGATCGACACCGCAGGCTTCTACGGCATCCTGATCGACGGCGGACCCGAAACCGGTGCGAACTTTCAGATTCTCGAGGCCGGCGAGGCGCCGATTCCTCACATCGGACAACCGATGCCCGCGTTCGACACGCCCACGTTCGACGCTCCAGGTGACGTCGACCCGATCTGCACTCGCGACCCGATGTGCGAGTTCCACGATGTGACCCTCACCGACGCGCTGGCCGCGGGAGGCCCCGTGGCCTACTTCATCGGAACGCCGCAGTTCTGCCAAACCGGTTCGTGCACGCCGGCACTCGAAGCCATCATCGACGTCGCCGACTCATACGCGGGATCGATGACGTTCGTGCACGCCGAAGTGTTTGCCGACGCAACGGCATCGGCGCTCACTCCCGCGGTGCTCGACCTCGCGATTACGTTCGAGCCGGCGCTCTACATCACCTCAGCCGATGGCACGATCGTCGACCGGCTCGACGGCTTGTGGGATGTGTCGGAACTGCGCGAAACCCTCGACGCCGCGCTCGCCTAACAAAGTGCGACCTCAGTCAGCTCGACGAGCGGCGATCACGGTTTCGTGCCGCCAGGAACACGACGACAACAGTCAGCTTGCTGACGGTGCTCAGGGACGTCGCTCGCAAGGCGCGTAACGGGGAGGTCAGTCTTACTGAGCGGCGATCACGGTTTTCGTGTCGCCAGGAAGCATGAGCCCGAGTTGCCCCAGGGCAACGAGCGGCGAGGGGTGACGCCGCGAGACGGAAAGCTGGCGCCGCTCAGGAGAAGGATTGGCCGCAGCCGCAAGTACGCGATGCGTTGGGGTTCGTGATGGCGAAACCCGACTGGTCGAGACCGTCTTTGTAGTCGAGCGTTGCGCCTTCGAGCAGCTGTGCCGAGGCGGGGTCGACGACGACCTTGACGTTGTCCTGGTATTCCGCGGTGGTGTCGTCGTCAGCGAAGTCCCCGTCGAAGAACATCTCGTAGGAGAAGCCTGAACATCCACCGGGGCGAACGGCGACGCGGAGCGCGAGATCTGCTGCGCCTTCAGCGTCGAGCAGTTCGCGGACTTTGACGGCGGCGGGGTCGGTGAGCGTGATCATGTTCGGTTCCTCCTGATGTATGGATCCAGTTGGTTCGATTTTAGCGTGTCGCGACGGTGACTTGGCATGGGGTGCGGCTGGTAACGGTGCAAAAGTCGCGAACTTCGGCATCGCCCATCTGTGCAACGAAGCCGGCCACGAGCCCACGATGCAGTCCGCAGACCAGCTCGGGGTGCTCTTGTGCGAGTTCCTTGAACGGGCAGTTCGCGAAGCCGACGACCGCGGCGCCGTCGTCGTCGGGCGTCCAGTCGCCTGCCGGCACGCTTGCAACGGCATCGGTCACGAACGGATCGAATCCGAGGCGATCCAGATCGGACACGAGCGCTTCGAGCGTCGACGGTGCCTTCGCAAACGGACGCGCTCGGAGTTTGCCTTCGTCGTGGCCGACCGCTTCTGCGTCTTGCGCACTGGCCTCGAGGCGGCGGGCCATCGCGAGCACCATCCGAGCGAGCACCGGCATGGTGGGCGGTTCCAAACCAAGCGACGGCGCGTCGGGCGCGACCGAGTATCGGTGTTGCGGTCGACCGACGTCGCCGCGTCCGCCGACTTCGACGGCAACGAGGCCGGCGTCACGCATGCGCTCGAGGTGCGGGCGAACGGTGTTGGCGTGCAGGTTGAGTGACTCGGCGATGTCGGCTGTTGCGAGCGGCCGAGCGGAGCGGGCGAGTTCGAGGTAGATCGCATAGCGCGTGTTGTCGCCGAGTGCTTTGAGCACGTCGAGATTCACCGGAGCCTGCGTCACACGACGAGATTACACGGGATTCGCCGGTAAAATGATGCCCGATGACTTCCACCGAGCCCACCGATGCTGTCGGCAGCGGGCCGGTCGGCGCGCCGCCAACTGTCGACGAGGTCATGAGCGTGTTGTCGAACGTGATCGACCCCGAGCTCGGTGCCGACATCGTGTCGCTCGGCATGGTGCCCTCGGTTGAGGTCGGCACCGACGGCATCGTCACGGTCGAGATCAAACTCACGATCAGCGGCTGCCCGATGCGCGCCGAGATCAAGAAAGAGGTCGAGAGCCGCGTCGAGCTGCACCCGGGCGTCATCGATACGAAGATCGTGTGGGGCGAAATGAACGCCGACGAACGCACCGAGGTCATGACCAAAGCTCGCTGGAACGCACGCGAGAACGCCGCCGAGACAATGGTCCCCGCCAACTGCAACGTGCTGGCCATCGCGTCGGGCAAAGGTGGCGTGGGTAAGAGCTCGGTCACGGTCAACCTCGCTGCGGCGCTCGCCGCAGCGGGTCACACCGTCGGCGTGCTCGATGCCGACATTTGGGGCTTTTCGGTCCCACGGCTGCTCGGTATCGACACTCGGCTCGAGGCCGAACACGTCGAAGGTTCCGACAAGCCGCTGATCATCCCCAACGAGCGCCGCGTCGGAGACGGCGTACTCAAGGTTGTGTCGACCGGCTTCCTCGTCGACGAAGACACGGCGCTGATGTGGCGCGGGCTGATGCTGACCAAAGCGGTCGAGCAGTTTCTTCGCGACGTGCAGTGGGGCGAGCTCGACTACCTCCTGATCGACATGCCGCCCGGCACGGGCGACGTGCAGATGGGCCTGGCCCGCATGCTCCCCTCGACCGATCTGATCGTCGTGACCACACCTGCACTCGCCGCACAAAAAGTTGCGCAGCGCGCCGCTGACATGGCCAAGCGCAGCTTCTTGCGTGTCGTCGGTGTCATCGAGAACATGAGCAGCTTCACCGATCACCACGGCGACGAACACGCACTGTTCGGCGTCGGCGGTGGCGAGGCCCTGGCGGCACAGATCGACGCACCACTGCTCGGGCGAGTGCCCATCGAGCCCGCTGTGTCGGCGGGCGGTGACGCTGGCGAGCCGGTCGCCCTCGACGGCACCGGGCCCGCAGCCGAGGTGTTCCGCAGCATCGCGACGACGATCGCCGACGAATTGGCGCCCGCGCGGGCGGCCGACGACATCGACATGGCCGGCTGTTCGGCCCGCCTGTTCGACTCGGTGAACAAAGCGTTCGACGCGCTCGACGCTCAGGCCTGACGCCCCACCATCGCGAACCATCGTTGAAACCCGCCTGGCGCGTCGAACGCACGTGTGTCTAAAATGGTTGTACACCGCAAGCAACTCAGGGGACACACCGATCATGCACCGACTTCGCTATTCCGCCGCCGCGTTGGCGACCATCGCCGTTCTCGCGGCATCGTGTTCGTCGAGCGACTCCGAACTCTCAACCTCCGAGACCGCACCCGCCACTGCTGCGCCCGCAACCGACGCTGCACCTGACACCGCTGCTGCGCCCGACACCGTCGCCGAGCCGGAGCCGGAGCCCGTCGTCACCGAAGCGGTCGAAGATGCGCCGCCTCCCACGCTGCCCTACGAGCTGCCCGACTACAGCGAAGAGGCGCTCGCGCAAAACTTCGTGGGTACCGACTACGAGATTCCCGAAGAGATCCCTGATGCCCCGATCGGCTCCATCGGCTTCAGCCGCTTTGTGTACTCCCAGACCGCAAACGGTGACATCGTTCCGACGTTCGTCGAAGGCCCTCCCGGTCGTCAGACCCGCTGCCAGGCTTCCGAACAGGATTGCACCTACCCCGAGCTCAAGGCGCTGTACGACAGTGGCGCCGAGATCCCTGACTACCTCGACATGGACCGTGAAACGCTGGGCGAACTCGTTGGCCAGCTGGAACAGGTCAACGAGTTCGTGCACAGCTTCGAAGACATCCACGACGCATGTGCCCGCGGCTACCGACCGACCACGAACCAAACTTCCAACATGGGCATCCACATGCTCAAGGGTGCGCTCACGAACGAGTTCGATCCCAGCGACCCGAAGATGGTCCTGTTCGCTCGCGAGAACGGCACGCAGGCCGGATCCAACATCGGCGATTGCGCCGAGTCGGGTCGCTTCGAGAACGACGAGTTCGCCGACGAGTACGTCGCCGTTGGCGCCGTGTTCAACCTGGAGCTCACCGACGAGCACCCGGCCGGATTCGCTGGCAACATCGACAACTGGCACATCCACTACAACACCTGCCTCGCTCCCACCTCGGGAACCGACTCCGTGGGTACGCAAGAAGATTGCGACAACGCCGGCGGCTCGTTCGTGCCGTTCATCCCGAGCTGGATGATGCACGCCTACGTCGCCGACGGCTTCGACGCTCAGACCGGCGTGTTCTCGATGTTCAACCCGGCTGTGTGGCCGGTGGCCGAACCTGCCGTCCTGCGTGATGCTCTCGCTCAGGAGATCGACGGTGCGGTCAACGCGCCGATCCTGAACTTCGACTACGGCAACATCAGCGCAGCGATCGGCGAGCCGATCGTGTTCTCGAACTCCGACTCCGTGCCACACACCGTCACCGCTGGTTCAGCGTTGGAGCCATCGAGCAGCTTCGACTCGGGCGTGCTCGGCACCGGTCAGTCGTACGAGCTCAGCTTCGACGAGGCGGGCGAGTACTCACTGTTCTGCGCACTGCACCCCGACATGACCGCAATCGTCACCGTCGAGTGATCGTCGCCCTGGCTGCGACTCAGAGTTCGTCGTAGCCAGGGTCACCCGGCATCAAGATGTCGACCATCTTGGTGCCCTCGAACTTGATCTTCGGGAGAATCGTGACCGGGTCGGTGATCGCCGCGCCCGCCTGCACGACCGCTGACGCGGTCGAGAAGTCACGCAACCACCGCAGGTTCTTGATGGTCGGCGGCATCATCATCAACTCGCCCGCTGCCTGCATTCGCAAGGCCTCGGCTGGCTGAACCCACAGACTGTCGACGGTCTCCTTGTCGTCATGGAACCCGTCCTGGCCGTCGGGAGCCTCGGTCACGTAGAACCGCGTGTCGAACCGCCGCTTCTCGCCCATCGGCGTGATCCAGTGGTCGACGTACTGCGTGGTGGCGAGGTCGAGCACCAGATCATCGCGTCGACACAGGTCGACGAGGCTCAACGAGCCGTCGTGCACCGCGTGGCGATCATTCGCCTTGACGTCGAGCGGGGAGCCGTCGCGCGGGGCGGCGAGCAGGATGCCGGCCTCTTCGAAACACTCGCGAATCGCAGCCACCCAATAGGCGAGTCCACCCGACTCCACACCGAGCTGCGCTGATGCATCGGCGTCGTCGAGACCGTCGCAGAACGGCTCGAGTTCGTCGGCGTGGTCAGCGTCGTCGACGCGTCCGCCGGGGAACACGTACATGCCGGCACCAAACGCTGCGTTGCCGGTGCGCCGCAGCATGAAGACCTCGAGTCCGATGTCGGCATCGCGCACGAGCATCACGGTCGCCGCGTTGCGAATCGGCACGGAGGTCGGATCGAAGTCTTCGGCCATCGACGCACCGTACCCACCGACGTACGACCGCACGCATTCGGTAGCGCGGGTGCCGGAACCAAAGAGACCCAGCCCTGGGTAGCGCGGGTGCCGGAACCAAAAGGACCCAGGGCTTCGACGGTTGGCGTCAGGCGAGCGCGGTCGCGCTGTCGGCGTCGGTGTCGGCCACGGCGTCAGGATCAGCGGTCGCTTCCGCATCTGCGTCGGGGTCAGGATCCGCTCCCTGGCGCTCTGCGCTGCGTACACCGAGCGCCGAGCCCAATGCCGAGAACGCCGTCACCAGCGCCACACGCCAGAGCTCGGTGCCGAAGGTGAGGTTGATGCCGATGGCGATCACTGCGCCGGCGCCGACGACGATGGCGACGTCACGCCACTGCTTCGACATCACGTACGAGATTGCTGCGCCGACGATCGACAAGAACACGATCGCCACGACCGGCCAGTTGTTGTCGAGGAACACGTTGGCGTCGCCCTGGAGACCTTCGACCCACTCGGTGATCGGGTCGGTCGTGGACCGAGCACGTGTCCGATCCTGGAACGTCGCCTCGAGCGTGCGGTTGCCGAACGCCGTGATGCGCCACGGGTTCTCGACGTCGACCCAGTAGAAGTACCAGAGCAGGTAGATGCCCGACAGTGCAACGAAGAACGCAGCGATGCGATCGACGTACGCCAGGCTCTTGCGGAGGAACTTCAACAGCCCCGTGTTGGCGAACGCGAGCGCGACGGTGAGGCCGCTCACCAGCAGCGCCATGCCGGCGCCGTAGGCCACGACGTTGCCGACGCCAGCAACCACGCCGTCACGGCTGCTCGTCGAGAACACGGTCGCGATGAACAGGCCGATCGTGCAACCAATGGATGCGACCGCGTAAGCGATTCCGTAGACGAACATCGAGCGAACGGTCTTGTCCTTCTCGCCCGTCTTCACCGACGGGGTCATGAACGGCGGCTTGTAGCCGAACAACATCGCGATGCCCAGGCCGATCAACGCAACACCGAAGAAGCCGGTGGCGTACTTGGAGTTCTCCGTGATCCAACTCGTGGAGAAGTGAGCCACTGCACCGGCGATCAGGAAGACCGTCAAGAATCCCGACGACACCGCGGCGCTCACCAGGAGTGCTCGACGGATCGTCGCCCGCTGCGTTCCGGTGCCGCCCGACGAGATGCCGAGGAAGTACAGCAGGTACGTCGGTAGCAGGATGAACCCACACGGGTTGACCGCGGCGACCAGGCCACGGATGAACGACAGACTCATATGAGCTCCTCTTGTTGTTGCAGCGTCGAGATCTTGTCGCGCAAGCCCTCGAGATCGATCACACCGGTTTGCTCGATCACGGTTCCGTCGGACGTGACGAACAACGTGATCGGGAAGTTCGATGCTTCGATGGCATCGGTGAACTCGGCCAGGTCGTCACGGAACAGTTCGTACGTGACCCCGCGTTCGTCGGCGAAGCGCTCCATGGCCGGAATCGGATCGATCGTATTCACGCCGATGAACCGGACCTCGTCGCCGAATTCGGCGTGCGCTTCGGCGAAGTCGGGAAGTTCCTTCGCGCACGGGGCGCACGACGAGAACCAGAAGTTGATGACCAACGGATTGTCGCCGAGCATCGATGCCGTGGTGATGGCGTTGCCGTCACGATCCGACACCGTGGCGTCGGGCAGCTGGTTGACCAAGCCGTTCGGTCGCAGCCCGATGTCGTCGGCTTCGATGTCACGGTCGGTCGGATCCTCCAACACCACCGTGTCGTCACCTGCGTCGTCACCTGCGTTGTCGTCGCCGGACAGCGACCACGCGTAGCCACCGATCACGGCCACCGCGACGACGAGCGACGCGATGAGCAAGCGTGGACGGTTGACATTCATTGATCCGAGGGTAATGACCACAACCCTTCAGGTCGCCCCCACACCCCTGAACGTTCCGAGAACGAGCCGAAAACCGAACTTCAGATCCTTCGAACGATTCAGGGTGACCGCATGAAGTGCACGACCTGGTCGTGAAACACCAGCAGGGCCGCCACGAGTTCGAGCGATGCGCCGTTGAACGGCGCGGTCGTGGTCAGTGTGCCCGACCGAAAGAACTCGCCCCGTCCAGCGAACGCGGCCCAGATCTGGCCCGGAGCTGCCCGGAGTCGCTCGCCGACACCGAGGTCCGCAGACTCGGAGGCGGGGTCGGAGTCAGCGACCCGTGCGGACGTATCGGCGACAGGGCGGCCGTCATCGGTCAGCACGAAGTGATCGCCGTCGGCGAGGACCATCGCCCGTGCCATGTCGGCGCCCAGACTGTGCACGGACTCGAACTTCAGGGTGCTGCGACCATCGATCTCGACCGTTGTGGCTCCTCGCCGCGCCGCCGATGCCTGGAGCACGGCGATCAGCTTCCCCTGGCCATCGTGCACATGACAGGTGTGTGGAGCGAGCTTTCCTGCTCCGCTGATCGACCACGCAGCGTTCCCGTCCGGATGCCGGAACTCTGCACGCCGGCGCAGGTTGCGTCCCGTCGACGCCCCTTCGAACACGACGGCGTTGGTTGGGCTGATCACACGGTGTTCGAGATCGGCTCCGAGCGACCGCCGTTTCGTCACCCGCGACTCGAGCACGAATTGCCCGAGCAGGTGATCGCCACTCGTGCTCTCGGTTGTCGGTTCCATGCGTCACCTCTTGGTCGCTTCTCATCATGGCTCGCGGGAGCGCGACACGACCGGGACCGACCCTCGAGGGCGGCGCGTGCTGGGGGTTGGCACGCGCCGCCCTGACCGAACGCCCCTCAGCGCGTCATGCGACGGACACGACAGGCACGGTGTCGACCGGGCCCATCTCGTCGTAGATGACTTCGGGGCGTGGGTTCTTCGGCGGACGTCCGCAGGGCCGCTTGTTCGCTACGACACGGCCGCCGGAGATGAGCTCGCCACCCCAGACGCCCCACGGCTCCTCGCGCTCGATTGCCGAAGCGAGGCAGTCCGCAGCGAGCGGGCACAGCCCGCACATTGCCTTGGCGCGGGCGATGTCGACCACGTTGTCGGAGAAGAACAGAGCGGTCAGCGTGCCGTTGCCGTCGGCGCAGCGAGCGACCGGAGCACGAGCGGCCAACGAGTCGTCGCACTCATCGGCACCCACGTCCTCGCCCGGCGGGCGAGGACTGTCTGGGGGCAAAGCGCCTCGATCCGGCAGTGCGCCGTCGAGTTCATCGTTGATCGAAGGGGAAAACATGGTGGGGTCCTTGGCGTAATCGTGAGTGGTGAGCGTTGACGTCCGGGCTGAATTGACGGGCCGGAGCGGTGTGGCGGTCATGTGGGTCTTGGTGGTGTCCATGTCATTGATTCCTTCGTGTCTTGCTGGTGGTGTCTTGCTGGTGGTGTCTTGCTGATGCAGTCATGTGGCCCCGAAAACGCAAAAGCCGCCGGGTTCTGATGAACCCGGCGGCCTCGGAGGAGGTGATGACGTTTCGTGAGTTACGTCATGCCTTCGAGGCGGCCGGGGGTGAGTCGCTTGGTTGCGTACTTGGAGCCAAAACCCTTGCTCTGCACGTCACCAAGCCACAGATTCGTGGTGGTCGGCATTGCAATGGCAGCGGTCGGCGCGGTAGCAACGTGCGCGGCCGAGGCAACGGTTGCCACATGCGTCAGCGAGCAGGCGCGAGCGACGAGCCGGTCGGTGGCCCGGTTGTGGGTCATGATCGCCATGGTGTCGCTCCTCTCGCTCAGCTGTTTGATGCGCGCGACCTCATGGTCGGCGTTCGATTACCAGGCAAACAGGTCGCGACCACTCCGGTCAAGGAGGTTTCGCGATTTCTCGACATTCTTTTCTCGCAGCGCCGTCTCGACGACCGAATTCGATCCTCAGTCACGCTCGTCTGGGCGGGTCGGAGCCTTCCGGTTCATCGGCCAGCGGTGCCAAGTCGCGGCGACGCTCGGCACCCGCAGCGGAGAAGAGGTCGGATGACATCGGTCGAATGATGTCACCCCGGGCCTCCGGTCAGGCCACCAGGTGTGCGGGGATCGGCACCTCTTCGACTTCGACCACGGGGCGCGGGTTCTTCGGCGGGCGGCCACGCTTCGGCCGAACGTCGACGGGGACGCCGTCGATGACGAGCTTGCCGCCCCACACGCCGTACGGCTCGAGGCGCTCGATGGCACCTTCGAGGCAGGAGGCCCGCAGCCCACACGGTCGGCAGATTGCGCGGGCTCGAGCGATGTCGTGGTCGTCCTCGGAGAAGAACAACGACGACAGCGTTCCATGTCCGTCGGCGCAGCGTGCGTAGCTCGTGCCCGTGTCCTGCTCAGCGTCTTCATCGATGCCATCGGCAGCCTCACGAAGGATCGGTGCAACAGATTCGAGCGAGACCCTCCGGGTGTAGGTGACGCTGTGCGAGCCGGTGTGGGTCGCTGTGTCGGCGACGGCATCGTCGCGATGCGCAAGCAGATCGAGGGCGGGGATGCTGGAAGGGAAGAGCATGGCGGGCTTCTTTCGGTTCGTGTTCGGAGTTCAGGTGTTCGAGGTGCAGTCGGCGCCAATGGCGCCGGAGGTGTTGACGGGTGCGTCCTTCGGGGTGCCGGACCTCGGCAGGTCCGGCACCCAGATCAAGCGAACGAGCGGTCGTCGTCGCGTCGAGGTCGAGTCATGACGGCGCTGATCGATCCGAGACCGAGCGCTACCAGCCCGCCGCCGAGCAACAATCGGGTCGAGTCCGGGGCCATTCGTGACAGCGAGCCCGTCTGCTGGGACTGGACCGATGCGACCGCGACCGGAACGTCGACGCGGTCGTCGGGCGTTGATGCAGCGGCGGGTCCGCTCGGCGCGAGCAGTGCGACGAATCCGACGACGGCGACGCCGAGTCCTCCACGACGCCAGTCGCGGCCGCGGGTGGGTGGCTTGGTGGTTCCGGATTGTCGGCGTGTCGGTGTCGTGTGGCAGTTGTTCATCGGAGGTCCCTCTTCGTGTGGTGTTGCTTCGTCACCGTTCAAGAGTCCGCACCTCGCCGCGACTTGCACTTTTCTTGAAGAAATTCTGAAAGATCGTGCGTCGTGCCAGAGTGGGGTCCGTGCCGGGTCCGATCAGCATCCTTGGTTTGGAGATCGTCGGGATCGAACACACGTCTGTTGAGATTGCCGTCTACATGGTCGGTTGGATGATCGGATGGCTGTTGCTCTGGCGGCCCCGGCACCTCGCCGCCGCCTCGCCGCCCCCGCCAGGACGTTCATCGCACGATCTGACGGGAACTTCCTCGCGACCGCCGATCGCGGTCGTCATACCTGCGCGTGACGAGGCATCTGCGCTGCCGAACCTGCTGCGTCCGCTCGTCGCTCAGCAACGCGCTGGCGACGAGATCGTGGTCGTCGACGATCACTCCGGCGACGGCACGGCACGCATCGCCGAACTCTTCGACGCCACCGTCATCACGCCGCCGGAGCCGCCGGAAGGCTGGCTCGGCAAACCGAACGCGTGCTGGCACGGCGCACTCGCGACGAGCGCCCCGCTGCTGGTTTTCCTCGACGCCGACGTCCGCCCGGGGCCGACGCTGCTCGACGATCTCGCAGGCGCCATCGACGATCACCCCGGCGAACTCGTCTCGATGCAGCCGTGGCACGAGATGGAGACCCTCGGCGAGCAACCGAGCATCTTGTGCAACGTGACGGCACTCATGGGTTGCGGAGCGTTCACCGCGTTCGGACAACGGGCAACCGCCACCGTCGCATTCGGACCGGTGATCGCACTCGAGCGGGCAACCTACGACGCGGTCGGCGGGCACGGCGACCCTGGGGTGCGCGGGATGCACACCGAAGACATCGGCCTCGCTCGCGCAGTCGGAAGCGTCCGCCTGTTCGTGGGGTCGCAGGCGTCGACCACTTTTCGGATGTACCCCGATGGGTTCGGCGCGCTCGTTCGCGGATGGACCAGGAGTCTGGCCACCGGCGCACGGTTCACCAGTTGGTGGCTCGCACTCCTCACGCTGCTCTGGGTGTGGTCGTTGGCAGGCGGATGGATCGCAGCACCTGCCGTCTATCCCCTGACCGCGATCCAAGTGTGGGTGCTCGGTCGACGCGCCGGAACGATCCATCCGATCGCGGCGCTGTGCTTTCCGGTCTTGGTCGTCGTGTTCGTCGCGATCTTCGTCCGAAGCACCTTTGCGGTGGTGTTTCGTCGTGACGTGACGTGGAAGCGCCGACACGTCGCTGCGAACCAGAACTGATTGAATGAAACGATGCGAACAGAGGGATCCCGCGCACCGGGCCGCCGCAGACGGCCTGTTCGCGCCACACGGCTGATCGTGGCGGCCCTCGTGGCGACCGTGGCGACCGTCGCGACCATGCTCGGCGGCACGGCGACGCCAGTCAGCGCTCACGACGACATCGAGGGCTCGACGCCGGCGTCTCGTTCGACGATCGACGAGCCCATCTCGATGGTCGAGATCGACTTCGGCGAGGTGATCGACGCCGACAACACGAGCTTGTTCGTCGAGTACGGACTGCCCGACAACGAAACCGAGACGATCGAGAGCACCACGACGGTCACCGGGCCCACCACGGCAATCGCCGAGTTCGACGAGATCACACGCAAAGGCACCTACTTCGTGCGGTATCTCGCACCGGTGCCCGCCGACGGCCACGTGATCGCAGGATCGATCTCGTTCAGCTGGGGTGCCCCCACGGCCATCGTCGACACGAACCCCGACATCCGTTTGTCCACACCGGGCTCGCGCGACGTCATCGACGACCCGATCACATCTGCCGACATCGAGTTCGAAATCGAGATCACCGACCTGCAGATGGAACTCATCTACGACCAGGGTGACGGCGAAACCTTCGACACGCTGGGCGGCGAGGTCGAACAGACGGGGCCGACGACGGCGACGTTCCGCTGGGACGAGCTGCCGCAAGAGGGCACCTACTTCATGAGCTACACGGCGTCTGCCGTTGCTGACGGCGACGAGGTCGCCGGTGCCATTCCGTTCATCTGGGGCAGCGCGAGCGGCACGAGCAGCGGCGGCTTCCCGTGGGTGTTGTTCATTCCCGTCTCGTTGGTGGCACTCGCGATCGGCGCCTTCTTCAGCCGTCGCCGGATGCTCGTCGACGCCAACGACGACGAGGCGGGCGACGACGCCGTCGACGACTCGGTCGGCGAAGACCCCGAACTCAGTTCGGTCTAGCGCCCCCTCAGGCGCGCGGTCAGAGGTCGATGAGGATCTTGCCGATGGACGCGTTCGACTCCATGTGCCGGTGCGCATCGGCGATGTCGTCGAACGCGAACCGTGAATCGATCACGGGCCGCATCGCACCGTGCTCGAACAGCGGCAGCATCTCGGCGATGAATCGTTGGCACAGGTCGAGCTTGCGTTCGATGGGGCGGCTGCGCAACGTGGTGCCGATCCAGGTGATGCGCTTCATCAGGAGCAAGCCCATCGTGATCGGCGCCTTGCCGCCGCCCATGAGCCCGACCTGAACAATCGTGCCGTCAACAGCGACCGCGTGCAGGTTGCGATCGGATTCTTCGCCGCCGACCACGTCGAGGACGGTGTCGACACCCGCAGGAATCTCCGCCTTCAGCGCCGCGAGCCAATCGGACGGGCTGCGCTCGATCACGAGGTCGGCGCCGAGCTCACGGCACGCATCCATCTTGCCCGCTGAGCAGGTGACCGCGATCCGGGCGCCGATCGCCTTGGCGATCTGGATCGCTGCGGTTCCCACGCCAGAAGCACCCGCGTGCACGAGAGCCCACCGACCGCTGGTGAGACCACCCTGCACCACGAGCGCGTCCCACGCGGTGAGGAACACTTCGGCAATCGCTGCGGCATCGGCCAGTTCGATGTTGTTCGGGATGGGCAGCGCCTGACGTGCGTGCGTGACCACCTTCTCGGCGTAGCAGCCGCCGGTTTCGATCCCCATCACCCGATCGCCGACCGCCCACTCGGTGACCCCTTCGCCGAGTGCCGACACAACGCCCGCGTACTCCAGGCCCGGGATCTCGATCGCGAGTCCGCGCGGGTCCGGGTAGGCGCCTTGACGTTGCAGCGTGTCGGCTCTGTTGAGCGCCGTGTGTGCCACGTCGACCAGGATCTGGTCGGGTCCGGGAACCGGGTCGTCGACCTCTTGGATCGTCAGAACTTCGGGTCCACCATGATCATTGAGAACGACAGCGCGCATGTCCGGCAACGTAGCGCGAGCGGCCGACCGGGCGGGAGTCAACTCGTGTTGCTGACGCCCGAACCCGGAACCTCATACGGGTCCGGGCGTCAGCAACCGCGAACGTAGCCACGGCCGTGCGCGCGATGTCGCGAATTTCTATCGGTGAGGTCAGACGTCGGTGACGGCGGATGTCGCGTCAGCGTCGGCCGGCGCGTCAGCGAACACATGCTCGCGGTAGTAGACCAGCTCGCGGACCGACTCGCGGATGTCGTCGAGCGCACGGTGACTGCCTTCGCCGCGCGGGCGGCTGGCGTCAACACCCGGGTACCAGCGCTTGACGAGTTCCTTGACGCTCGACACGTCGATCGATCGGTAGTGGAGGTACTCCTCGATCTCGGGCAGGTAGGCGGCGAGGAAACGGCGGTCGGTGCCGATCGAGTTTCCGCACAAGGGCACGGTGCGCGCCTCGGGAACATGTTCTTGGATGAACGCGAGAGTCTGTTGACCTGCTTCTTCGAGCGTCATCGTGGATGACTTGATCTGATCGAGCAGACCCGACTTCGTGTGCATGTTGATCACGAACGGATCCATTGCCTCCAACACATCGTCGGGCGCATGGACCACCAGATCGGGGCCCTCGGCGACGATGTTGAGCTCGTCGTCGGTGATCAGGGTCGCAATCTCGACGATCACCTCGGTCGTGTGATCGAGGCCCGTCATTTCCAAATCCATCCACACCAGCATCAGGGTCATCGTAGGCCCGACGCGAGCTCGATGGGGGCTCTGAGCAGGACAGAAGCGGCTCGCACCAGGCATCATGTCTGGAATGACCGAGTTCGCAGCGATTCTCGACACACCAGGGGTCGAGGAGATCTGCGAGCTGCGCGGGCCGATCGGGTTCATGGCGTACCACGGGGGCAACCTCGAGTGGATGACCGATGTGATCGCCTCGCGAGCCGCCGAGCGGGCGCACGCGTCGCTCTACGCCGTCATCCAACCAACGGGAATGCGTGAGCACCTGGCCTCCACTCGCGTCAGTCCGGCGGAGTCCCCGGAGTTGGCTCGCTTCCTCCAACACGTCGAGATCGTGATCACGATCCACGGCTTCGGGCGGCGCGGCATGTTCAGCTCGTTGTTGCTCGGCGGCCAGAACCGCGTCTTCGCCGAGCACGTCGGCCAGGTGCTTCGACGACACCTCCCCGCCTACGACGTGCTCACCGACCTCGACACGATCCCCACGAAGCTCCGCGGTCAACACGACAAGAACCCGGTGAACCTACCCAGCCAGCAAGGGGTGCAGATCGAGCTCCCGCCGCGCGTGCGCGGATCCAGCCCCATGTGGTGGGACTGGGAGGGGCCAGACCTCACGCCCCACACCGAAGCGCTGATCGACGCCCTCGTCGAAGCCGTTACTTCGTGGCAGTAAACCGATCAACCGCCGCGATGTCGACACGCTGCCCGAGTCACATCGGGAGACGAATCTCGACGATGCCGCCGGGTCCGGCGAGCAGGCCGACCGTGCCGCTGTGAGCGGTGACGATGCCTTTGGCGATCGACAGGCCGAGCCCGGCCGTTCCCGTTCGCGTGTCGCGCGCTTCATCCGCCCGCGTGAACGGCTCGAAGGCTCGGTCGCGGAATTCAGCGGGGAAACCGGACCCTTCGTCGATGACGCGCAGCACAGCCTCACCACCGACCGCCTCCACCTGCACCAGGACGACCGAGTCGTTGGGTGCGTGCCGGATCGCATTGTCGAGCAGGTTGCGCACGACGCGCGCCAGTTGCGAGCCGTCGGCGTTGATCGACACTCGGGACTCGGTTTCGAGAAGCAGCTTGACCCGGCGCTGCTCCGCGAGCGGCCGCACGGTTTCCATCGACTCGTCAGCCAGCTCGGTGAGGTCGAGCATGGTCCGACTGAGTTCGAGCGTGCCGCTGACGAGCCGCGTGTGGAGCTGCAGGTCGTCGACGAGTGACGAGAGCGCCTTCACCTGTCGTTCCATGCCGACGAGGTACTTGTCTGGGTCTGGGGCGACGCCGTCGCGGATGGCCTCGACCGCGGCACGCAGCGCCGCGAGTGGGGTGCGTAGATCGTGGGAGATCGACGACAGCATGAGCGATCGTTCCTGCTCGACCGTGTCGAGACGATCGACCATCACGTCGAACATCTCGGCTGCCTCACCCAGTTCGTCATTGCGCTGCACGCCGGTGCGCGCCGAGAGGTCACCATCGGCCACCTTCATCGCGGCGGAGCAGATGCGCTTGGCATCGCGGGCGACAGGTCGAGCCAACAGCACCGCCACCATGGCCGCAGCGAGGACGGCCGGAACCAGCGCCCACATCACGATCCGCAGGTCGTGATCGTTGATGAACATCGTCTGGGCGGCGATCGCGATCATCATGATCGCGACACCGAGAACGGCCAGGGTGGCGCCGAGGAACCGGCGTCCCAGCCGGTTCATCCCGTGCGCCTTGTGCTCGAGCGGGGACAGGTCGGTCATCGGATACTCACGGTTCGAACCGGTAGCCGACACCCCACACCGTGGTGATCCAACGCGGCTTCTCCGGGTCGACCTCGATCTTGTTGCGGATACGACGGACGTGCACGGTGACGGTTGCTGGGTCTTGCCACTCGGGCGACGACTGCCAGACCTGCTCGAGCAGCTGCGCTCGCGAGAACACTTGACGCGGGGATGCAGCGAGGAACGCGAGAACGTCGAACTCTTTGGGAGTCAACTCGATGATGTCGTTCCCCATGCGGACCTCGCGTGCGAGGGGATCGATCTCGAGGCCGTCGAACTCGATGGGTTGCGGGGAGTTCGTTTCGCGACCGTTCGTGCGACGCAACACGCCGTTGACCCGAGCAGCGAGCTCGCGTGGTGAGAACGGCTTGACGACGTAGTCGTCAGCACCGAGCTCGAGTCCGGACACACGGTCGGACTCCTCGGCTCGGGCGGTCAACATGATCACCGGAATGTTGCTGGTCTGGCGGACGCGGCGCAAGATGTCGAGACCGTTGACCCCGGGCAGCATCATGTCGAGCACCACGAGGTCAGGTGGCTGCGCCTCGAGGAGTTCGAGTGCGGTTGTGCCGTCGGCAGCTTCCGCCACGTCGTGGCCGTCACGGCGCAGGTAGCTGACAACGACCTCTCGTACGGTCGGCTCATCGTCGACGACCAAGACTTTTGTTCCCGTCATGGGAGCATCCTCACGTGTCTCGTGAACAAGTTCAACCCGAAGCGATTTCTGTTTCTGGTTTGGCTTCATCGGTTTCGACTTCTGTTCGCAAGATGACTGCCCCCGTTCTGATCTGCACCTCAGGCTCGTCTCCATGTACAAAAACACTCTCAACTCCCGATTCCTCAACGGCCGCCGTGGCCTCGCTCTCGCCGTTGCCGGCGTCGTGACGCTCGCGGCATGTGGTTCCGACGACAACGCCACCGAGGACACGCCAATCGACACCGTGGCCGAAGAGGCCGCGCCGGCCGAAGACGATGCCATGGAAGACGACGCGATGGAAGAAGACGCCATGGAAGACGATGCGATGGAAGACGATGCGATGGAAGAAGACGCCATGGAAGAAGACGCCATGGAGGAAGACGCCATGGAAGAAGACGCCATGGAAGAAGACGCCATGGAAGAAGACGCCATGGAGGAAGGATCGGTGCCGATCGTGCAACTGCAGTTCGACGGCCTGCCAGTGCTGGGCGACGCTGCGGTCTACGAAGGCTGGGCAATCGTCGACGGCGCACCCGTCACCACCGGCCGCTTCACCGTCGACGAAGCTGGCACTCAATTCGACGACGACGGCAATGAGGTCGACCACTTCGCTGTCGATGCCACCGACGCCACGGCCTTCGTGCTCACCATCGAGCCGACGTTCGACGACGACCCAGCTCCGTCCGACATTCATCTGCTCGGCGGCGACATCGTCGACGGCACCGCCCGCCTGTCGATCGATCACCCGACGGCGATCACCACCGACTTTGCCGAAGCTGCCGGATCGGTCGAGGTCGTCGTGCCGACCGCGCCCGACTCGCCGATCGACACCGCCGGAATCTGGTTCTTCAAAGATGGCGCAGGCAGCCTGACGCTCCCCGACCTCCCCGCCGGGTGGGTGTATGAAGGTTGGGCGGTATTCGACGGCATCCCCGTCTCGACCGGCCGCTTCACCGATCCGAACATGGCTGACGACTTCGACGGCTTCAGCGGTGACGGGTCCGGCCCGGCCACGCCAGGCGAGGACTTCATCCAGAACGCACCCGACGGCCTCGAGTTCCCCCGCTCGGCAGCTGGTGCGACGGTCGTCGTGTCGGTCGAACCAATCGACGATGACTCCCCCGCACCGTTCGTGCTCAAGCCGCTCGTGGGCGAACTGCCTGCCGAGGTCGAGCGTCTCGGTGAGTACCCGTTGAACAACACCGGAACCGACACGTTCCCCACCGGCGTGGCGAACATCGTCCCCGCCGACGCCTGATCCCAGGCTCACCCGTTCTGGTCCACACCCCGTTCTGGTCCACACCCCGTTCTGGTCCACACCGGCGTCGGAATCCGACGTTGGGTTCGACCAGAACAGCTGGACCAGAACGGGTCGGCGCAACGGTGGACCAGAACGGTTGGATGAGACGAAGCGAGCGTGGTGCGTTGGAACGGGACGCTCAGGGCGCGAGGCGCTCGATCTGCCAGGTGCCGCCGTCGTCGCGTCGGTAACGAATCCGGTCGTGGAGTCGGCTCGGGCGGCCCTGCCAGAACTCCCACTCGGTCGGCACGAGGCGCCAACCGCCCCAGAAGCCGGGGCGCGGGACCGGATCACCATCCGCATCAGCCCCGAACTCGGCTTCGACCGCCGCGACACGACCTTCGAGAACGGAGCGGTCGGCGATCACCTCGCTCTGCGGGGATGCCCACGCACCGAGCTGGCTGGACCTCGGACGCGAGGCGAAGTACTCGTCGGACTCCTCGCCCGACACTCGCTCGACCGTGCCGCGCACACGAACC
Organism: uncultured Ilumatobacter sp.; assembly: GCA_938049325.1. Classification (GTDB taxonomy): domain Bacteria; phylum Actinomycetota; class Acidimicrobiia; order Acidimicrobiales; family Ilumatobacteraceae; genus Ilumatobacter_A. Next base: position 31,497 of record CALICC010000059.1, read on the forward strand.
TGGCGATGGAGATCGAGCCAGGCGAACACCGCCGACGCAACAGCGGACGCATCGAGTTGTTGGCTCTTGGCACCGGAGTAGTTCGTGTAGAACGCGAAGCCGCGTTCGTCGGCACCGCGTACCAAGACGATACGAGCGTCGGGGGCACCGTCGAGGCCAATGGTGCCCAGGGTCATCGCATTGGGCTCGGCGATCTCGGCGTCGAAGGCCTCATCGTGCCAGCGCTGCCATTGCATCATCGGGTCCGCGTACACGTCGTCAACGTCGAGCCCGGCAGTTTCGTACTGCACCCGTCGATCTCGGATCGAGTCGCTCACGTCACGCCGTTGGAGCGATCGTGGTGATGCCGCGCATGTACGGATCCAGCACTTCGGGCACGGTGACGCTGCCATCTTCGTTGCGGCAGTTCTCGATGATCGCGGCCCACACTCGCGGCACGGCAAGTGCCGAGCCGTTGAGCGTGTGCGCGAACTCGGTGCCCTTGATGGGTTTGCCGTCGGCGTCGTGTCGCTTGAGTCGGATGGCGGCGCGACGTGCCTGGTAATCACCCAGCCAGCTCACCGACGACACTTCGAGCCACGCATCGGCGCCCGGGGCGTAGACCTCGACGTCGAACGTGCGGTGATGGCTCTGGCCCATGTCGCCCGTGCAGATTTCGATCACTCGATACGGCAACTCGAGTTCGGCGATTGCTCGCTCGGAGCGAGCGACCATGTCGTCGAGCAGGTCGGGCGCCTGCTCCGGAGTGGAGTACGCCATCAACTCGACCTTGTCGAACTCGTGCGCTCTGAGCATGCCCCGCGTGTCGCGTCCCGCCGAGCCAGCCTCGCGGCGATACGACGAACTGTGCGCCATGAGCCGGATCGGGAGCGCCGTGTCGTCGAGGGTTTCACCTGCGTAGATCGACGTGAGCGGTGCCTCGGCGGTGGGGCTCGCCCACAGGTCGTCGCGTTCGATCGCGTACGCGTCATCGGCGAACTTCGGGAGCTGACCGGTTGCGGTCAATGTGGCGGTGCTCACCAACGACGGCACGCGCATCTCTTCGTGGGCGTCTGCATTGAGGTCGAGGCCGTACTGACACAGTGCTCGAGCCAGCGTGGCGCCGGCGCCGCGCTGCATCGTGAACATCGCACCCGAGATCTTGGTGGCACGTTCGTTGTCGAGAATGCCGAGTGCGTCGGCGGTTTCCCAGTGCGGCACACGCTGATGCTCGGGGTAGTCGTCGAGCAGATTGATCGGGCCGATGACGACGGGATTGTCGTCGTCGCTCGCGCCGTCGGGCGTTGCGTCCGACGGCAGGTTCGGGATGCCGAGCAAGATGTCTCGCAGCGCTTGCGACACTTCGTCGTGTTCGGCGGCGAGCACCTTCTCTCGGCCGCCGTGCTCCTTGCTCTGCGCTTGCAGCGCTTCGGCTTCGTCGACCTTGCCGTCGCGTCGCAGCCCGCCGACCTCTTTCGAAATCGTGTTGACCTTGGCTCGGATCTCGTCACGTTCTCGAGCGATGTCGAGCAGCCGGGCATCGAGCCGAGCGGCGTGGTCGACTTCGTCGAGGATCGCAGGCCGCTGGCGGCGAGACAGCGACGCCTTCACGGCATCGAGGTCGGTTCGCAGGAGGCGTTGATCGATCACGAAACGCGAGGCTACTGGCGCCACCGGTGCGTGGTCATGCTGCGTTTCGAGCGCCGACCGCTGCGCGGCCGACGACCGGCTCAGAAGTCGTAGATCGTGTTCAGATCCGGGTACCCGCGGAAGGGCGGAAGCCGGTCGGGGTTCGGGCACTCCTGCTCCTGGCCGATGGCGAGGTTCCAGGGAAGGATGCACGGGCGAGCATCAAGCGCAGCCATGTGGCGAGAGATCCAGTCGGCGACTCCCCACGAGCCGATCCAGCGCTGGTGCACGCCGTCGGTGAAGAACCACGACGACGCTCCCGCGGTGTATGTGTTGAGATCCCACAGCTGCAGTTCGGGGTAGGCACCCGATGCGACGATTTCGGCGAGTTCGACATTCATCGAGGCGTAGTTCGATCTGACATCGTCTTCTGTCGGAAGCTCGTAGGTGTTGTTGGTGCGATACGTGACCCAGGCAATGGTTTGAAAGCCTTTGGCTCGAGCAGCGTCGAGAATCATGCGCGACTGCCAGTCGAAGCCCACATGCCAATCGTTGTAACCGGTCGCGATCACGAGCACGTCGGTCGGCGAGGCTCGGCCCAAGATCTGCACTTCGCTCAAGGCGGTGCGCGGCGTGCGGTTCTCGCGACCATTGCACGACAGGTTCACCAAGCGGCGACACGACTCGAGCCGATGATCGGCTTCAAAGCCTCGCAACCCGCCGAGCGCACCGTTCCATCGCACCCCGGCCATTGCCGAGTCACCGACGATCGTGGCCTTGCGGAGCGGCGGGGTCAGCCGTTGGGCAGTTTGAGATTCGCCCCCGGCCTCTTGAATCGGTTCGTCGATCGAGGAGGTGGCGTCGCGGTCAGCCGGAGCATCGGCCGCCGAGGGCGAATCGATCGGCAGATCTGCCGATGGCTCTTCTTGTGCGCTCACTCCGACACCTGCACCAACCAGCGCGAGGGCGCCGGCGGTGAGTGCTGTACCGAATCTGTGACCCAACTTCACGGCCGAAACGATAGCGAACCGCAGCCAGCGCGAGGGGCCAGCTTGCAACGTCGCTTGCAGTGGTGGGCGGTCACTCTTCGCTTGGGGCCCGGCTCGCGGCGAACTCGCGCTCGATATCCGCTGTGGTCATCTGGTCGTCGTCGGTGCCGATGATCTCCGCATCGGGGATCACCGCGCCGGGTTGGCGGCGGTAGTCGTGCTGGCCTTCGTATTCGGTGGCGAAGCGCTTGAAGAAGATGAACACGACGATCGCCCACAGGAAGATGCCGCCCGCCGTCTTCATGATCGCTCCGGCCAACTGCTGATCGATCGCCACACTCCAGCCGAAGACTCGCACCGGGATGTCGTAGCTCTTGTAAACCGCGCCTTCGGCGAAGGTGAGCCACGCAGCAGGCACGGTCGGGACGACCGACTGCAAGAACAGGTAGATGCACTTGCCGAGCGGCCCGATCTGCAACTCGCGCAGCGGACCGACAACGGGCATCCACATCAGCAGCGACAACATCACGACGGCGAAGTGCAACGAATAGTGCAACGGCCCCGACTCGACGGACTCGTTCACCATCAGGGGGATGTGGGTGACCATGATGACGAGGTTGAACAACACGCCGGCGATCACCGGCTTGGTCATGAACTTGACCACCTCGTAGAACTTCCCGTTGCCGACGAGCACCCGCATCAGCCACGTCGGGGTCGCCAGCAGCGCCAGCGGCGGCAGGAAGTAGCTCAGCATCATGTGCTGCAACATGTGCGCGGAGTACAGGTACTCCTCGGAGATGTCGTGCATCGGCCAGTCGGAGGCGACCCACAGCATCAGCATCGCCGCGGCGAACGCTCGCTTGTTCTTCTTGCTCACCGGATCGACCCCGGCCGGCACGGCCTTCGGGCCGATCACCTTGACCATGTAGACGTACGCACCGACGAGGAACGCGACGAGGAGCCATACCTCTGGGTGCCACTGGAACTTCCAGGGCTGCACGTTCTCGGTTACCGCCTGTGCGAACACGGAGTCAGCCTAGGTCAGCAATGAAAACGAGCACCAGCGAGCTCGCGTGACGCGCGCTACGCGCTGAAGAAGCGGAAGGTGGCGAGCGCTGCGAGGTACACGCAGAGTGCCAGCACGAGCCCGGTGTAGAACAACCAACTGAAGATGCGGTCGTCGAACTTCAGGTGCATGAACATGCGCACGACGATGGCGAACTTGACGACCATCATGCCGAGCAGTGCGGGCAGGAAGATCGGGCCGAGATCGATATAGCTCGCAGCTACTTCGAGCGCGGTGATCGCCGCGAGGATCAGCGCGATGACGATGTAGCGCGAATCGCTGGGGTGATCGTGGTGGTCGTCGTCGTGGTCAACCGCGCCGCCGTCGCCGTGACCGGCGGGTGCGTCGTGGTCGTCGTGAACAACGTCCATCTCGGGCGTCGTAGGTGCGTCAACGTCAGTCATGTCTGCTCGCAATCAGGCCGGGATCAGGTAGACGAGGGTGAAGATGATGATCCACACGACGTCGACGAAGTGCCAGTACAGGCCGACCATTTCGACGACTTCGGCTTTGTCACCGGAGATCCGGTTCTTGGCGACCATGCCCATCGTGGCGATCAGCATGATGATGCCGACCGAGACGTGCACGCCGTGGAAACCGGTGAGGGTGTAGAAGCTCGAAGCAAACAGGCTCTCGGTGTAGCCGAGGCCCTCCCGGTAGAAGGTGGTGAATTCGTACACCTGGCCGGCAACGAACAGGCCGCCGAGCGTTGCGGTGACGACGAGCCACAGGTTGGTGTTGCGGTCGTCTTTGCGGTTGGCCGCCGACACGGCGAGCACCATCGTGAGCGACGACATGAGGAGCACGAAGCTCGACGCCGAGGTGAACGGGATGTCCCAGAGCTGGTCAGGGCCGACGTCTTCGCTGTGCCGGTTGCGGTACAGCATGTAGGTCGAGATGAGACCACCGAAGAGG
>CALICC010000060.1 GCA_938049325.1 uncultured Ilumatobacter sp.
ACGTGGCGCACGATCAACGAAGTCGACGTTCGTCAACTCATCGGCGACTTGGTGTCGTTTCCGCGGAGGCGCAACAGCGACCCGATCGCTCCGTGGATCGAGGCGCTGAGTTTGGTCCGGCTGGGGTTGGTGACACCCGACGACGCCGAGGCTCGCTACGACGGCGACATCGAGGGGTTCGCAGCGTTCTGGCCGAGGTATCGCGACGCTTTGGAGCGTCGTCGCCAGGTCGACTTCGACGATCAGATCTACCGTGCACTGATGGTGTTGCTGTCGGACCCGACAGCGCGCCGAACCGCGCAGCGCGCGTGTCGGGCCATGCTCGTCGACGAATTCCAGGACCTCACGCCGGCGCACCTGTTGATGATCCGCTTGCTCGCAGCTCCGGGTGGCTCGGTGTTCGGGGTGGGCGATGATGACCAGACGATCTACGGGTACAACGGGGCGGACCCGGGTTGGTTGATCGACTTCGGCGAACTGTTTCCGCTGGCGGAGGCGCATCCGCTCGAGGTCAACTACCGGTGCCCCGCAGGAGTGGTCGACATCGCCGATCGCCTTCTGCGTCACAACCGGCGTCGCGTTGCCAAGACGATTCGTGCGCATTCGAGCGACGCCGGCGGGTGGCGCGCCGATGGCTCCGTCGACCCGGTCGCTGCGACCGCGGCGGCAGTGCGCGACGCGCTGGCCGGGGGAGCGGCCGCGCACGAGATCGCGGTCTTGGCACGCGTCAACGCCGTCCTCGCTCCCGTCCAGGTGGCGTTGGTCGGTGAGGGGATCCCGATCTCGGGTGGAGTCGGCCTCGAATTCGCCGACCGAACCGCGGTGCGCAGCGTGCTCTCGTGGCTGCGGTTGGCAACCACCGACGAGCGGGGACGTTTTGCACCCGCTGACCTGGGCGAGGCCATCCGCCGCCCGTCGCGTTCGTTCCACCCGCGAATCACGTCGTGGATCAGTGAACAGGGCTCCGTGGTCGATCTGTTCAGCCTCGCTGGTCGGCTCAAGAACGAGCGAGACGTCGACCGGTTGATGGAATTTGCGGCCGATATCCAGAAAATGCAGAAGGTGGCGCAGAGCGGTGCGCCGACGTCGGATCTCGTCCTCACGCTGATCGACGAGATCGGCCTGGCAGGGTCGGTTGCGGGCCTCGACACGAATCGGCGCGGCATGAATCGCTCGGCGCAGGGCGACGATCTCACCGCCATGCAGCACCTGGCGGCGTTGCACGACGATGCGGGTGGATTCGACACGTGGTTGCGCTCGCGGCTCGCCACGCCTCGCTCCGAGCAGGGCGTGGTGTTGTCGACCGTGCACCGCGTCAAAGGTCAGGAATGGCCCCACGTGGTCGTGCATCATGCTGACGCCGAGCAGTACCCGCATCGGCTCGCCGAAGACGTCGAGGAAGAGCGCCGCCTGTTCCACGTCGCGATCACCCGTGCGAGCCAGCATGCGACCATCGTGACGGGCCCCAATCCGAGTCCGTTCATCGACGAACTCACCGACGAGCCCCGTCCCGATCGGGTCATCTCGTCGCATCGGCCTGAGGCGGTTCCCAAGCGTGCGGCCAAGAAGGTCAGCGACCCGACCGCCGATCTCGCCGGCGACGAAGCGGCGCGATTCGACAAGCTGAAGGTGCTGCGCACTCAGTTGGCGGCGGGGAAGCCGGCCTACGTCGTGTTCGACAACAAGACGCTCGCAGCCATCGCGCGCACCGCACCCAGAACCAAACAGGAGCTCTCGAGGATCTCCGGCGTCGGTCCGGCCAAGCTCGAGAAGTTCGGTGATGCCGTGATCGAGCTCATCGCTTCGTTGGACTGACATGTTCGACCGCATCGTGGTCGTCGACTGGAGTGCGAACTCCACGCCGAAGGTTGGTCGCGACTCGATCTGGATCTGTGTCCGGGAGGGCCGCACGGTTGAAACCGAGAACATCTCGACCCGGCACGCCGCGGCGGGCATGCTCGACGAACTGGTCGGGCGCCCAGGGCGGACCCTCATCGGTACCGACTTCTCGTTGGGGTACCCGGCGGGTACTGCGGCGGCACTGGGATTGACGGGTGTCCCGTGGTCGGCGACGTGGGATCTGCTCGCTGCGTCGATTCGCGACGACGAGCGCAATCACAACAACCGTTTTGGCGTCGCCGCCGAACTGAACCGGCGAATCTCGGGCGCCGCCACGCCGTTCTGGGGGTGTCCGCCGACGCAGCGTTGCCCAACGTTGGCGTCGACGAAGAGCGACCCGACGCCGCTACGCGAGTGGCGATCGGTCGAACAGGTGCTTCGCACGCGTGGGCGCCGCCCGTTCTCGTCGTGGCAGCTGCTGGGGGTCGGAAGCGTCGGGAGTCAGAGTCTGGTCGGCATCCCGGTGCTCAGGCGACTGCGCGCAGCACACGAGGGGGTCATCGATGTGTGGCCGTTCACGTCGGGGTTGTCGGTGCCCGAGCGTCGAGTGGTGCTCGCCGAAGTGTGGCCAAGTCTGGTCGACGGGCGGGTCGGTGGCGATCGAGTGCGCGACGAGATGCAGGTCGAGACGCTGGCCGACTGGCTTGCTGACCGTGACACCGAGAATGGCGACATCGAGGCGTTGTTCGAACCTGACGTGCGTGCGTCGGATCGCAGCGCTGTCGTGCGAGAAGAAGGCTGGGTTCTCGGAGCTTGACTTTGCGGTGGTGCCGCGGCACGGCGTTCTGTCGACGTGGGAGAATCGTTCAGCAATGGCACGCGTGACCCTGCACGATCTGGCGGTGGCGGACGGATCGTCGCGCGTCCTCGACGGCGTGGACCTGGATGTTCCGGACGGTTCGCTCGTTGCGATTCTGGGCCCGTCCGGCGTGGGAAAGTCGACGTTGCTTCGTGCTGTCGCCGGGCTGGTCGACGTGTCGAAGGGTTCGGTCCGCTTCGACGGCGTCGACGTGACGAATGCCGACACGGCGGACCGCGACCTCGGCATGGTGTTTCAGACCCCGGCGTTGCTGCCGCGTCGCACGGTCAAACGCAACGTCGAGTTCCCGCTCGAGCTGCGGCGTGAAACGGCGGCGGTGATTCGCGACCGGGTCAACGCCGAGGTCCGGTCGCTGCACATCGAGCACCTGCTGGAACGCCGACCCGACCAGTTGTCACGCGGAGAGGAGCAGCTCGTGCAGATCGCTCGCGCCATGGTGCGCGCGCCGAGTCTGTTCTTGATGGACGAACCGTTTGCGCCGCTCGACGAGCACGTACGGCATCGGATGCGGTCGGAGATTCGGATGCTGCAAGAGGGATACGGTGTGACGACGTTCATGGCCACGAACGACCCTGCCGACGCTGCCGCGTTGGCGTCGATGGTGGTGGTGCTCGGCGGGCAGCCAGCCTCCGTCACCCAGGTCGGAACCTTCGCAGAGGTGCATGCGCAGCCGGTGGATCTGAACGCCGCGCTGGCGACCGGTCCGATCTGGACCACGAACGTGCGCGTCGATGCCGACGCCGACGGCTTCTGGCTGACCGACATCGACACGCAGTCGGTCCGGCTTCGAGCGTGGTCACCAGCTCTTGGCGATCACGTCGGAC
>CALICC010000061.1 GCA_938049325.1 uncultured Ilumatobacter sp.
GCGTCGCCACAGCTCAGGCTGTCGCACCTGTTCTCGACCCCGATTCGTTCCACCCTTTGGATCGAATCGGGGTCGAGAACGGGCGGCGAGCCGGCGTTTTCCGTTGCTGTGTCCTCGTCACCCACTGAGGTGTATGGGGCTCCTCGAACTCGATCAGCACGCGCTCGACCGGCACGGACTGGTGCTCCGATCTTCGAGCGGCCTGTCCAAGTCGACGTGGTACCGATTGATCCACCGTGGCGATATCGAGGTGTTGCATCCTGGCGTGGCTCGGCTGAGCGGGACGCCGCGCACGTACACGCAGCGCGTTGCGGCGGCGATCTGGTCGTGTGGCGGCAACGCACTCGCGTCACACCGGTCAGCGATCCACCTCCACGGTGTCCCGTTGTCGTCCGCGGACCGTTCCGTCGTCGACCTGATCCTTCCCGGTCGGAGTCGAAAGCTCATGCTCGATGGTGTCGCGATCCACCGCCCAACTGATGGGGCTCGCTTGACGCCGCAGCTTCGAGATGGTGTCCGATCAACGAACGTGTTGCGCGCACTCGTCGATCTCGGTGCGGTGGCGCCACAGTTGGTGAGTGGCGCGCTCGGGCATGCTTTGTCGACTCGCGCCGTCGACTTGTCGGCGGTGGCTTCAGCGCTCGCGGATCACGGACGCAAAGGTCGGGCGGGCGTCGGAGCGCTCCGAATCGCGTTCGATCAATGGGCTCTCGACGGCCGGCCAGCGGACAGCGTGCTCGAAGCGGCGTTCGCTCGACTGATCGATCGGTTCTGCCTCCCGGCGTTCGACTTTCATCCGGTGATCGAAGGATGGGAGGTCGACTTCCGCCTCGCTGGAACGAACGTCCTCATCGAATGCGACGGGTGGACGACGCACGGCCTCGACCGAACACAGTTCGAGCGCGACCGCCGACGCGACGACGACCTTCGTGCCGCTGGGTGGATCGTGCAACGGTTCACCTACCGCGCGATCACAACGACGCCGAGCGACACGGCTCGACGGATTCGCCGTCTCGTTGCAGCTTCATCGCCTTATCGACCCGGATTCGTTCCAGCATCTGGAACGAATCGGGGTCGAGAACGAGCGTGATGTGCGCGGACGTGGGCGAGCGGGCTGTTGTGCGCTGACGTGCGGCGCACTGACGTTGGTCGGCGAGCGCCGAACGCTCAGCTCAGTCGAGGAACTCGGGTTCGCGAGCGACGAGCTCGTCCCAGAACGGCTGGAATTGGAACCAGCCGGCGATGTCGGAGCCTTGCGACTCCCACCCGTCTTGGCAGAAGGCTTCGGGGATCTCGATCGGCGTGCCTGCGGCTTCGGCAACGAGCTGGCTCTGGCATGCGCGCTCGAGCGCGATGAACCACCAGACGGCGGCGTCGACGGTGCCGCCCGTGGTGATCAAGCCGTGGTTCTGATGGATCATGGCCTTCTTGGAGCCGAGTGACTCGGCCATCTTGCGGCCGATCTCTTCGCTCAGAACCACCGCGCCCGACCCGTCGTTGCACATTGCGACGTCGTTGTAGAACATCGTCGAATCCTGCGTGATCATCTTCAACGGCGTGCCGAGCGTCGAGAACGTCTTGCCATACATCGAGTGCGAATGTGCCGCAGCGATGATGTCGGGCCGAGCCTGGTGGATCTGTCCGTGAATGGCGAACGCTGCCTGGTTGAGCGGGCCATCGCCTTCGACGACTTCGCCTTCGTGGTTCACGCAGATCAAGTCGCTGACCTTCATCAGCTTGAAGTTCGTGCCGAACGGGTTGACCCAGAAGCGATCGAGGTGCTCAGGGTCGCGTACCGTCACGTGGCCGGGTACGCCCTCGGCGAGATGCAAACGGCCCATCGTGCGCAATCCGCACGCCAATCGCTGCTTGCGGTGGAGCCGTTCGGCTTCGAAATCGGTCTGGTCGGTCTTGGCCTGCTCTTCGAGCTTCGCCAGTGTTTCTTCGACTGTGTCGGTCATGACGCCTCCGTGCGTGTTGCGGTCGTGGTCTCGACAGTAGTCGTGAAACGCCGCCGAGTCCTCGCCGCGGTCGGTCGAATCGAAGTCCGCTGCTCGGTCGGGCGCGGTCGGTGGAGCGGGTGGCTCACCCTGGGTCGGTGCGAACGGTTGCTTCGACTCGCTCGATCACGTCGCGCTCTTGAATGAGGACGCCGACCAGCACGAGGGCGATGCCGAGTAGGTCGATACCTCCAGGTCGCTGATCGAGCGCAATCCACCCGACCAGTGATGCCGTGACCGGAAGCAGGGCGAGTAGCAGCGAGAAACGGCGAATCGGGATACGCCGCATCGTGAACTGGTCGATGCCGTAGCCGATCGCGTTGGAGAACACGCCGACGAGCAGGCAGAGGCCGAGCAGGGTCGGTGACAACCAGACGGGGCCGCTCCACGGCGCACCGAAGGGAATGGTCACCACGGCGCCGATCGCGAGCCCGAGACCGAGTCCGGCGACGCCACGATCGACCTGAGCGACCCGCGACCCGATCACGATGTAGGCAGCCCACAGTGCGGATGCAATCAGGATGTACACGAGTCCGACCACGTTGTCGTCGAGTTCGACGCCACCCAAGATCGCAACCCCCGCCACGGCAAACAGCAACGCCAAGCCGTTGCGGGTCGACCGCGTGCTCACCGCGGCGACTGCGATCGGGCCGATGAACTCGATGGTGACGCCCTTGCCGAGGTCGATGCGGTTGATGGCGAGGTAGAAGAAGATGTTCATTAGCGCCGTGGCGACACCGAACGCAGCCACGCCGAAGAGCTGATTTCGTGTCCAGCCTCGGTGCCAGCCACGGGTGAAGAGCAGGAGCGCGCCTCCGGCGCCGACGATGCGGAACCACGCGACCGTCTGAGGTTCGACTTCGTCGAACAGCACGACGGCGATCGCCGCCCCGACGTATTGCGCCACGGCGGACAGCACGAAGAGTGCTTCTGGTTGAGCGGTCGACAACCAGCGCGAAACCGGGCTGGTGCCTTCGCTCGGGGAGGTTGCCGGTGGCGACACGTCATCAGTGTGCCGTCTGGCAACATGAGCGAGTGAACCACCAGATCAACCCGTCATCGATCGCTCCACCCGCGGCCAATTACGCGCATGCGGTGTTGAGCGAGAACCCGACGCGGTGGCTGCACACGTCGGGTGTCGTGCCGACCGCTCCAGACGGCTCGACACCGAGTGCCATCGGGGCGCAGGCAACGCTCGTGTGGTCGAACATCGCAGCGATGTTGCTCGACGCGAAGATGAGCGCCGCCGACGTCGTGTCGGTGACGACCTACGTGGTGGCAGGGGAGCAGCTCGGCCCGGTGATGGGCGCACGCGACGAGTTTCTCGGCGACCATCGCGCAGCATCCACGTTGGTCACCGTGCCCGAGTTGGCGCAGCCGCAATGGCGCATGGAAGTCGCAATCGTCGCCGCACGGTGATCACGGTGACGCGGTGAGCGTCGCGTCGATCGCCGCCGTTTGGCCGCGCCGGTCGATCAGCCGAGCGTGAAGCGGGGCGCCTCGGTGCGCGACAAGAACTGGTCAGCGCCGTCCGCCTTCGTCACGTCACGTGCCGGCACGCGGTAGCTCTCACCGTCGATACGCACCGTGGCTGCGCCGGTCGGCGCGACGTCGAGTTCGTAGGAGACGCCCGAGACCGGACGCCGACGGATGATCTGGCCAGGTCGGTTGGGAGCTGTGCGCGGTGCCGACAGTACGAGCACCTCCGAGTCGGTCAGCAAGATCACGAAGTGATGCCGACTCATCCAGGTTGCGAAGGCAGCGAGCAACAGCAGCACCGTCGCAGTCATGACTGCGGCCACGTGGACTCGGCTCATGAGGAGGAGGGTGGTCATGGCAGCAGCGAGCACGAGGGCTGCTGCGATCCAGGCAGGCGGTCCGGTTGTTGCAGCGAATACGGAACGAAGCCGGCGGGTGCCGACGACGCTCTCGAGGCGGTTGCGAAGGGACAGATCCATCAGGCCGTTCCCGGGCTTGTGTGGGGGTTCACGTAGTGCAGGACGCAGCGGACGGAAAAAAGTTGCAGATTGGTGACGTTTATGACGGCAACGGTCCACGGCCCCATGAAATGGGCGGGTCGAGGGCGGGCCGCGTACGATCGGGGACATGGCCGATGCTGAGCTTCCGACAACCGATTCGGGGATCCCGATCGCCAAGATCTACACCGGTGAGGCCCTGGCGGACTGGAACGCCGAGCAGCGTCTCGGTCTTCCCGGTCAGGCTCCATACACGCGTGGTGTGTATCCCTCGATGTATACGAGCCGCCTGTGGACTATGCGGCAGTACTCGGGGTTCGGGTCAGCGGAACAGACCAATGAGCGCTTCAAGTTCCTGCTCGACGCTGGCCAAACCGGGCTGAGTTGCGCGTTCGACCTGCCCACACAAATGGGCTACGACTCCGATGCCGGGCGTGCCGAGGGCGAAGTCGGCAAGGTCGGCGTGGCGATCGACACGATGGCCGACATGCGGCTGCTGCTGGCCGATCTGCCGCTCGACAAGGTGTCGACGTCGATGACCATCAACTC
>CALICC010000062.1 GCA_938049325.1 uncultured Ilumatobacter sp.
CTACCCGAACGACCCGAGCGTGGTCGCCACGCTGCTACTGAACTACGTCACGCTGCAACCCGGCGAAGCACTGCACCTCACCGCCGGGAACCTCCATGCGTACCTCCGCGGCTCGGGCGTCGAACTGATGGCCCCCTCAGACAATGTCGTGCGCGGTGGGCTCACCGTCAAGGAGGTCGACATCGATCTTCTGCTCGCCACCGTCGACCCGACGCCCCTCGCTCAGCCCATCATGGAGAGCAGCGACGGTCGGTATCCGCTTCCCGAGGCCGACGTCGTTCTCGTGCGGCTGGAACCGGGCGACAGCCACACTGCAACCGGGCACGAACTCGCTGTGTCACTCGACGGCACCACGCTGTATCTCTCGCCCGGCACACCGGTCTATGCCGACGCGGTCACCTTCGTGGTCACCCCTCTGCCGAGCTGACGCGCATAGCGTTGGTTGGGTGAGCAGCAATCGATCGCGTCGGGCACGGGCATCACGACGCCGCAGCCGGCGGATGGCCAAGGCCGACAACGACCTCACCGGGGCGCAATGGGACGCGCTCCGCGAGGCGTGGGGCGGCTGCGCGTATTGCGGGGTCGCCAACAAGGCGATGCAACGTGACTGCGTGCTGGCACTGTCGCGCGGCGGGCGGTACACCCTCGACAACATCGTTCCGGCCTGTGCGTCATGCAACGCGAGCAAGAACAACGCCGAAGTCACGTCCTGGCTGCGCCGAAAACGGCTCGACGAACGGTCGTTCCTCCTCCGTCACGGCGAAATCGGCCCCGAACTCGTCCGACGATTCGCCGACGAAAATCTCACAGCGGAGGCCGATCGACCGGCGAGTCGCTGACGGTCCTGTGCCAAGCTGCCGCCATGGCGATCGAGACCGTGACGGGATACTGCTGGCCGCAATCGATCGATCCAGGCCAACCGGTTGCGTTACACCTGTCCTCGGCGGGTGGACGCACCGTGTCGGTGGAGATCGCGCGAGTCGGCGCTGCACGCGAGGTGGTCTGGGCGGGCGACGTCGACGCCGACGATCTCCCAACGCCTCTCGATGCCTCAGCGAACGGCTGCCAGTGGCCTGCTGCCGCATCGGTGCCCACCGGTGACGATTGGACGTCGGGCTACTACGAAGTGCTGTTGGCCATCGACGTCGACGGCAAGCAGCGGGTCAGCCACGCGTTCTTCGTGGTACGGCCCACGGCCGACTCGACCAACACGATCCTGCTCCAACTCGCCACGAACACGTGGCACGCCTACAACGACTTCGGCGGACGCAACCTCTACAACGGCGGCACGCACTCCTCGCTCCAACGGCCGATGGCCCGGGGCTATCTATACAAGCCCGACGGTGCGGGGCGGCGCGTCACCACCACGCACCCGCCGGACCGCGACATGAACACGCACGTGGGCTACGTGCGCCTCAACCACCTCTCGGCGTGGGCGGGATCTGCTGGATGGCCCGACTGGGAGTGGCCCTTCATTGCCTGGGCCGAAGCAAACGGCTACGGCATCGACGTGATCAGTAACGCCGACCTCGAAGCACATCCCGGCATCGTCGATCGGTACGAGCTCCTGCTGTCTGTCGGACACGACGAATACTGGTCAGGTCCGATGCGCGACACCGTCGAGGGCTTCATCGCGAACGGCGGCAACATGGCGTTCTTTTCCGGCAACACCGCCCTGTGGCAGGTGCGACTGGAAGACTCGGTCGACGGTGCGGCCTCGGTGATGGTCGGCTACAAGGGGCAGTTCAAGAAGGATCCCGTGTACGACACGGACCGGATCGGTGAGCTCACGAGCATCTGGTCCGACCATCTGATCGGGCGTCCCGAGAACGAGATGACCGGCGTCAGCTTCGTCCGCGGCGGGTATCACCGCATCGGCAAGCGAGTCACGAACGGCGCCGGCGGCTACACCGTCTACCGCCCAGAGCACTGGATGTTCGAAGGGACCGGAATCGACTACGGCGACGTGCTCGGTGCCGCTGCCACCACCGTCGGCTACGAGTGCGACGGCTGCGAGTACACCGTCGTCGACGGACTTCCGGTTCCCACACACACCGACGGGACGCCCGACACGTTCGAGATCCTCGCCATGGTTCCGGCCGCCCACTTCACCCGCACCACCGCAGCACGCCCACCCAAGCCCGACGAGCCATCCGAGATCGAGTTCCTGGCCGCCCGCGTGTTCGGCTCTCGCGAACCCGAAGCTGTCAGGCGCATCGAAGCTGGGCAGGCCATGCTCGGCAGCTACACCTCTCCTGGAGGTGGCACCGTGATCACGTCCGGGTCGACCGACTGGGCGCATGGACTCGCCGGGCGCGACGCTCAGGTCGAGCGGATCACCGCCAACATCCTCGACCGCCTCGGCTGACCTGGTTCCGCCCCGATCCACCCGCTTCTCTGTGCGACTGACGCCCTCGGCGGTCGAGCAACGCACAGAGAACGGGCTTGGTCCGGCTCGGGTTCACGACGACCGCTCGCATGGCGCGGCCGCTCTGGTCGATGTGAGATGGTGGGCCATGGCATTTGGTCAGTCCGCAGGTCCACCGGCGACGGGCAAGCAGGTGCGCGAACTCCTCGAACTGCTGGAAGCCGCTGGCCACAGCGACTTTCGCGACGCTCGCGGACCGATGGGATTCACCCAGCGCCAAGCAGGCGGCAAGTTCACTCGCGACGAGGCCGACGCCTTCATCGAGCAGCTCGAGACCGAGATTCACGGCGACGGTCCTCCCGAGGGGTCCCGACCGTCGACAGCACCGGCATCTCGGGCAGCACCCACGTCGAAAATCGTGCCGCGCACGAACACTGCGGCCAAGAAGTCAGGCGCCGACCTCAGCGATGTCGCGAGCGACGAACTCGCCGCAGAGCTCCAACGGCGCGGCTGGATCGTCGCCGAGCCCTGACGCTCCTGACCGCCTCTCGACTACACCTCGACGACACCTCGGCTACTTCTTGCGGATCTCGACGATCTTCTCGCTGGCCGCGTTGACGTCGTCGCCCTGCTCTTCGAGGAGCTTGGCGCGGTCCTTCTCGGCCTCACGCCGAGCCTTGTCCAGATCAGCACGCTCGAGCGCCGCGTCGATGCCGTTGTCGTTGATGAACTCGGCCCACTCGACCAACTGATCGACCATCTCGTCTTCGGGCACCACAGCGACGTTCTGACCCTTGATGAACAAGTGGCCGCGCTTGTTGCCCGCTGCGATGCCGATGTCGGCGTCACGCGCTTCACCCGGACCGTTGACTACACATCCCATCACCGCCACCTGCAACGGCAGCTCACGCTCGCCGAAGGCATCCATGGCGTCGTTGGCCACCTTGATCACGTCGACCTCCGCACGGCCGCATGACGGGCATGCGATCAAGTCGACGTTCTTCCGCTCGCGCAATCCCAGTGACTCGAGGAGTTGGCGGCCAGCTTTGGCTTCCTGCACCGGATCGGCGGTGAGCGAATACCGAATCGTGTCACCGATCCCTTCCATGAGCAGCGTCGCCATGCCCGCCGTGGCCTTGATCAAGCCCGCCGGCGGCGGACCGGCCTCGGTCACGCCGAGGTGCAGCGGATGGTCGGTGACCTCGCTCAGCGCCCGATACGACTCGACCATCAACGGAACCGACGATGCTTTGACCGAGATCTTGATCAGGTCGAAGCCAACCTCGTCGAAATACTGCATCTCGGTCTGTGCCGACTCGACCATCGCTTCGGGAGTGGCGCCTCCGTACTTCTCGTAGAGCTTCGGGTCGAGCGAACCGGCGTTCACCCCGATCCGGATCGGTAGGTTGCGATCCTTCGCTTCACGAGCGACGGCCTTGATGTGCTCGGGCTTGCGAATGTTGCCGGGATTGAGCCGCAGCCCATCAACGCCGGCTTCCATCGCTGCCATCGCCATCTTGTACTGGTGGTGGATGTCGGCAATGATCGGCACCGGCGAGCGTGGCACGATCTGAGCGAGGCCCTCGGCGGCTTCGATCTCGTTGCACGTACAGCGCACGATGTCGGCACCAGCAGCTGCGAGGGCGTAGATCTGTTGCAACGTGCCCTCGACATCGGCCGTCTTGGTGATCGTCATCGACTGCACGGTGATCGGCGAATCGCCGCCGACGGGCACATCGCCCACCGTGATCTTGTTCGTGACGCGACGTTCGGCTGCCGGGACGATCTCCATGGGAGCTAGTCAACCACGGTCAGGCCTCATCCCGTGAGCACTCGCGGCCCCGGTCGAGCTACAGCGGATCGGTGATGTCGAGATACAGGCCCGCGAACATGAACGCAAACAGGAACGCCACGACGCCGAGCGCCAGTGGCATCAGTCGTTCGACATCGGCAAAGTAGCGTTGACTTCCGCCGCGCAATGCTTCCCGGACACGTTCGTAGATCGCAACCAGTGCGTGTCCGCCGTCGAGCGGCAGCAGCGGGAACATGTTGAACACGCCGACGAAGATGTTGAGCACCGCGAGCAACCAGAGCACGCCGAAGATGCCTTCGGAGTCGCCGACATCGTCAGACAGGCCGGTGACGCCGACCAGCGTGACCGGCCGTGTCTCGAGGTTCTCGTTGTCGCCGCTCAGATGCGTGAAGAGGTTGACCGGGTTGAGCGCCTTGACCACACCCTGCGTCGACTCCCACGCCACCGGCACAATGTCCGTCACCGCATTGCCGGCCGCAGCCAGGATGCTGTGGTCCTCGTAGATGAACGGGCTTGCAGGCCCGACTCCGATAAACGCCGTGCCGAACAGCTCGTCGTCGGCCGGGACGTCGGTGCGTGAGCCGAGGCCCACCGGGATGGTCTGCTCGACGCCGTCGCGCACGATCACGAAATCGACCACATCGGCCGGTTCGAAGCTGCGCACGACCGGACCGAGATCAGCCGCGGTATCGAGCGAGATGCCGCCGATCGAGAGGATCTGGTCGCCGGACTCGATGCCCGCCTGTTCGGCCGGGAACCCTGGGGTCGCCACCCCGACGAACACCTCGGGACCGAACTCGTCGGTGCGCTCGCCTTGGCCGACGTACACAACGAACAGCAGCACGACAGCGATGATCATGTGCATGATCGACCCCGCCGAGATCACGAGCAGGCGACGCGGGAAACTCTTCTGGCGATAGGTGCGCGCCTCGTCTTCGGGAGCAACGTCGGCGTCGATCCGGTGCATCCCGATGATGCGGACGAAGGCACCAAGCGGGATCAGCCGGACGCCGTATTCGGTTTCACCGCGTCGGAAGCTCCAGAGGCGTGGCCCCATGAACATGAAGAACTGTGTTGCCTTCATCCCGGTCATCTTGGCCGTGACGAAGTGCCCGGTCTCGTGGAGGAAGATCGAGATGACGATGCCCACCACGAACACGAACCACCAGAGGTTGATCGTGAAGAGCCAGACGAATAGACCCGCGAGCACCGCCATCGCGAGCGCTCCCTTCCAACCACCTGCCAGCTCGTCGTCGCTGATCTCGGCAGCTGATCCGCCGGCCACGATCTCACTCTTGAACTTGTCGGCGCGCGTCATCTCCGTCGGAGGTTCGAGTTCGTCGAGGTGTTCCAGTTGGTCGGTCATTGCGCTTCAACAATCTTCTCGGCAATTCTGCGTGCAACTTGATCGGCTTCGATCACGTCGCCGATCGATGTCGGGATTGCTCCATCATGGCGCTCCAAGACGTCAACACAGACGTCAGCAATGGCATTCCACCGAATATTTCCCTCGAGGAAACATTCGACCGCTACTTCGTTGGCTGCGCTGAGCCACGCCGGCGCCGTGCCACCGATGCGCCCAGCGTCATACGCCAGGCCGAGACACCGGAAGGTGGCGAGGTCGGGTGCTTCGAAATCGAGGCGCGACAGCGTCGTCCAATCGATCGTGCCGAACGGTGTGGCAATCCGATCCGGATACCCGAGCGCATAACCGATCGGAAGATGCATGGTGGGCATCGAGAGTTGAGCGATCGTGGAACCGTCCGAGAACTCGACCATCGAGTGGACGACCGACTGCGGGTGCACCACCACGTCGATCTGGTCGTACGGCGTGCCATACAGTTCGTGCGCTTCGATCACCTCGAGGCCCTTGTTCATCAGCGTGCTGGAGTCGATCGTGATCTTCGGACCCATCGACCAGGTCGGATGCGCCAGCGCATCCTCGACACCGACATCTGCGAGGGCATCAGCCGATTGGCCCCGAAAGGGCCCACCACTCGCAGTCAGTAGCAGCCGTCGAACCTCTCGGTCGGGCTGGACCGACGATCGCAGACACTGATGGAGCGCACAGTGCTCGCTGTCGACCGGCACGATCTCCGCGCCCGGCGTCGCACGCAACGGCTGCACCACCGGACCGGCTGCGATCAGACTCTCCTTGTTGGCAAGTGCCAGCCGCTTGCCAGCGCGCAACGTCTCGACCGTGACCCCGAGGCCAGCGAATCCGACGACACCGTTCACGACCACGTGTGCCGTCTCGATGACATCGACCGAGTCGGCCACGATCTCGACGCCGCTGATCCGGTCAGCCAGCTCGTGCCGCGCCGCTTCGTCGGCGATGGCGACGACCTCGGGCGAGAACTCCTCGATCTGGGCGACGACCGTGTCGATCGACGAGCCTGCGGTCAGCGCGGTCACCACGTACGAACCCGGAGCGCGCTCGTTCTCGGCGCGCACGACGTCGAGTGTCTGCGTTCCAATCGAACCGGTCGAGCCGGCGAGCGCGACTCGAGTGGTCATCACGTCGGCCGGATCAGGCGGCGTAGGGCTCGATGACGAGGTAGAGGTAGTAGACACCCGGCAGAGCGAACAAGAAGCCGTCGAAGCGGTCGAGTACCCCGCCATGGCCCTTGATCAGCGTGCCGAAGTCCTTGACGTCGAGGTTGCGCTTGAACATCGACTCGGTGAGGTCACCGAGCGGTGCCAGAACCGAGATCACGATGCCGAGGAACAGCAGGTCGCCGGTGCTGCTCCATGTGTCGCTGGCCTCTTGAATCCCGACGATCACCATGACGAGCAACGTCAAGATCGTCCCGCCGAGGAAGCCCTCGAAGGACTTGCCTGGGCTGATCCACGCACGCAACGGCGTGCGGCCGAATGCGGAGCCGACGAAGTAGGCCCCGACGTCGTTCGCGACGACACCGATCGCCAGCAGCATGAGCGTGTCGGTTCCCCACGGTGTGCCGTCGGCCCCACCGAAGTTGGAGAAGTCGAGGATCATGCCGGCGTACGCGCCGAGGGCACCGATCCAGACGATGCCCAACGTGGTGATCGCCATGTTCGGCATCGGGCCCGACTCGATGGAGGGTGCGCCGATGAAGCCGAGCGCTCCGGCCAGGAACGCGAACACCAAGGTGATGAGCACGCCGTCGGCACCAACCCAGTACCCGGCGAGCGGGGCGGCCACGATGGCGATCACGCCTGCGGCGACGGCTGGACGGTACCCCTTCTCGGTGACCTTGCCGAAGTATTCGATGCCGGCGAGCCCGAGCGTGGCGACCACGAACAGCAGCGAACCGAGGGGGCCGACGAAGATCGTGAGCGCGATGAACACCGCGGCCAAACCTGCGCCGGTAGCGATGGCCACCGGAAGGTTCCGCTGATCGCTGCCCATCGACGCCCCACCAGAAGGTGACGGCGGACGTTGCGGCGAACCGCCACCTCGCCGAACAGGGTCGGGCCGACGTGGCATACCCGATGGGTCGGTACCGATCGTGATCCGCGGCGGCTCGCGAGGCGGAGCCTCAGCGGCCGTCACCTCGGCTGATGTTGTTGCACCGACGCTCGCGTCGACCGCAGCGTCGAGGACACCATCGGATGGATCGTCTTCCCACTTCAGCTCGCCTGTGGGGTCGGATGGAGGCGATGCCTCGGCAACGGTGCCCGACGGTTCGTCGACGCTGTCGCCCTCTTTCCATACCGGCGACTCGGACGTGAACGTCGACCAGAC